>JAJFBO010000135.1 GCA_020697025.1 Burkholderiales bacterium | reverse complement strand
AATATAATAACTATTGAACCTTTTAATTTCATTGGAATTGCTATTAAAACATCGAATGACGATGTAAATAAATTAAGCCAGGATATGCAATCTTTATGGAATAAATTTATGTCTGAAAATATTATGGCTTTAATACCCAATAAAATAAATAATCAAATATATTGTGCATATACAGATTATGAAGGTGATTATACTAAGCCTTATTATGCGTTACTTGGTTGCAAGGTGAAAAATATTGTTCATATTCCTGATTCATTAACTGGAAAATCCTTTAGTGGTGGTAAGTATATTAAAAAAATTGTAAAAGGCAATATCCTTGCAGGAATAGTCTTTGATGCTTGGAAAGATATTTGGACTATGGATACACCAAGATCATATATTGCCGATTTTGAAGTATACGACGATAGAGCACAAAATCCTGAAAATGCTGAAATTGAAATACTTGTTGGGGTAAAATAGTATCAAACACATAAGCTATTTAATTATTATAACTGGTAATTATAAATGTATAATCTATTATTTATATTTGTATTTTTTATAACTTATGGCTCAGCTTCTTATGCCGCAAATAATAATGTGGTAGAGTTCAGTCCAAAAACTTTTATTAACTTAAAACAGTTTATTCCACAAATACAAACTGACATGCGCTACTATGGGCAGCATAATTTTGTAGGTAGACCAGTAAAAGGCTATGAACAGCCAGTTTGCTTATTAACCAAGCCCGCAGCAATAGCACTTAAAGCCGCTGAAAAGAAATTATTAGGCATGGGGTTGACCTTTAAAGTATATGATTGCTATCGTCCACAAAGAGCCGTAAATGATTTTGTAAATTGGGCTACAGAAATAAATAACATAGCCATGAAAACAGAATTTTATCCTACTATCAATAAAAAAAATTTATTTAGCGATAATTATATTGCATATAAATCAGGACATAGTCGTGGCAGTACAATAGATTTAACTGTTGTACCAATAAACAGTAAAATACCAGCGTATAATCCTAAAATAAAGCAGGTCCCGTGTACGGCGCCTATACAACAGCGCTCACCTGATAATAGTCTGGACTTTGGAACTGGATTCGATTGTTTTAGCCCAATATCTCATCCTGATTATCAACGATTATCACCGCAAATTAAAGCAAATAGAGAGCTCTTGAAAACAATAATGAAAAGAGCTGGTTTTAGAGTACTAGACACAGAATGGTGGCATTTTACTTTAATAAATGAGCCATATCCAAATACTTATTTTGATTTTCCAGTCAAGAATATAAACCCAAATTTATAAATATAAGCAATATATATAAATTTATTATTTTATAGCAGGCATATTTGTGTATATAATTATGTAATACCACATTGAGTAAGCTTGTAAATGTATATATAAAACTTTTAAGCTAACAGTTAACTAAGGATGTAAAATGGATATGATTAAAAATAAAAATGTATTAATTACTGGGGCTTCCAGCGGCATCGGAGCTGCAACAGCAACCGAATTTGCTAAATTAGGCGCTAACTTAATTTTAGTAGCCAGAAGACAAGATAAAATCGAGCATCTTGCGAGTCAATTAAAAAATGATTATAATATAAGAACTTTATCACTTATATTAGATGTAAGGTCCTACACAGATATAAATAACATACTTTCTAACTTACCTGAGGAGTGGCAAAATATTGATATTTTGGTAAATAATGCTGGGTTAGCTTTATCGGTAGATTTAATGCAAGAAGCCAATATTGATAATTGGGATACTATGATAGATACTAATCTAAAAGGCCTATTATATATTACCAGGGCAGTATTACCTAATATGATTAAAAGAAATTCCGGACATATCTTTAATATTGGTTCGGCGGCAGGGCATGGGGTATATCAACGTGGAAATGTATATTGTGCTACCAAGCATGCAGTTAGAAGTATAAGTCAATCATTAAGATTAGATTTATCTGGTACGTCAATTAGAGTAACAGAAATTGATCCTGGGGCAGTTGGTGACACCGAATTTAGTAAGGTACGCTGGAATAGTGCCGAAAAAGCCAAAGAATTTTATTCCACATTTACTGCACTAGGGGCTATTGATATAGCCGAAGCCATTATATACTGTGCAACACGCAGATTAAATGTAAATATTTCTGAGATGGTGATTTATCCAATCGCTCAGGCGTCATTAAGCGTAATTGCAAAAAATGATGGAGGCAATAACGATATATTTTCTAAAGTGAGTAAATAATTATGTCTTTTTCTACTGATAAATTTCCTGAGATAAGTGTATGTAATTATGTGTCGGTTCGTAATGAATTAAGATCAGGCGATATCTTACTTGCTTCTGGCTCTACAGTATTTTCCAGGCTTATTCAAAATGCAACTAAAAGCATTTGGAGTCATGTAGGATTTATACTTAGAGTAGATGCAATTGATCGGATTATGGTGCTAGAAAGTGTTGAATCTATTGGCGTACGAACGGTACCTTTAAGCAGTTATATAAATAATTATAATGGTACAGGTAGCGCTTATCCAGGAAGATTGTTAATTGCAAGGCATGCTAATTTCGCGAAAGTTGATATTACTAAATTATCTCAGGTAGCTGTTGATTTACTCGGATATCCTTACAGCGGAGAAGATATTGCCAGAATTGCCGCCCGAATAGGAATGGCTAATTTAGGTTTCCATAAAGATCAACCCATAATTCAAGGTCAGAATGCTTTTATTTGTTCTGAATATGTATATGAATGTTATAAATCAGTTGGTATAAATGTTGACTATGATGAAGAGGGTTATATTGCTCCTGCTGATTATGCAAAAGATAAGAATATTACTCCAGTTTGCGCATTAAATTAGTAAATATGAGCATTTATTATTATAGATTGGGTTAAGCATATTATATTAACTTGAGATTGCCAAAAAGCTTGAGTTAATTTTAAGAATAAATAAGCCTTTCTAATATAAGTGCAGGCTTTATAATTAAGCTTAGCTAAAAATGGTGAAACAATTCCATCTGCTATGTTTTGAAAAAGAATTACCTCTAAATGAATATAAAAGAGCAAATTGTTGAAGTTATTTCTTATGATCTGAACTGGCCAAAATTATTTAAAATTGAAGCATCCCTAATAAGTTCTATCTTTTCTCTTAATTTTATTAATATTTACCATATTGGCAGCACTGCGGTGCCTGGCTTATCAGCCAAGCCTACTATTGATATTATTCTTGAGGTCGGCGCTATTGAACTAGTCGATGCTTTTAATGATATAATGGCAGGAGTAGGGTACAAAGCTTTAGGTGAATATGGTATCATTGGCAGAAGGTTATTTATAAAAGGTGAAGAAAAAAGAACTCATCATATTCATACTTTTCAAACTGGTAATACCGAGATACATCGGCACATTTGTTTTCGTGATTATCTGATTGCGCATCCTGCAGATGCAAAAACTTATGCCAAATTAAAAATAAGACTGGCAGAAGAGTTTTCCAATGATCGGCAGGCATATTCTAATAATAAACATGAATATATTAAGCAGTTAGAACAAAAAGCATTGAAATGGGCTAATAAGCAAACTTATATTTAATAATTAAGTTCGAAATACAACAGCCCTATTTATACTTTACAAGCATAAAATGTTTTTAGGGCCGTTTGACTTAAATTCTATTAAGATTAATTAGGCGTAGATTTAATGGGTAAAGTTATTTCGCAAGTTTTGCTGCCCATTACTATCTGTACTTGGTTATAGCTCCATACAATTACTCTAATAGGAGAATCAAAACTTGCATCTACATCAGCTTTCGTGACATCACATTTATCACTATCATACTGGCGACCATAGGTATAATAATTGCCTTCTGGAGAACTTGTCACTAAATGATTAAAGTGCCACTTATTAGTTGTAAACTCACCATATCCTCCCTTTATCGGGTTAGTAATACTATTTGGCTGCATGTTAGCTACTGTACTACTTGGATTTCCAGAACCATACATAAGAAACTCTAGGGATATACTGTGACCAGTCTTATTCTCTACTTGCCACCAAGCAGTATACTGTGCACCGCTAGTATCTATGATACGTTCATTAAAATTTCCTTGTGGGCCTTTAATAGCAGCAAAACTGCTACTTATACATAATACTAAAAATACACCACATAAGTAGCTAACAAAATTGCCTTTTTTCATTTCAATCACCTTTTTTATTTATAAATATAGTAAGCGTTAAGCTATAATGGACTTACCGCTGAGAGGGCTATTAATAAAAATCAGGATATTTTGAAAAAGAATATTAGATAAGACATATATTACAATATTTTGCATTAATTAATTTAATTGTAATAAAATTTCTGATAAATAATAAAATTTAAAATAAATTTTAATACAACTATATGACTTTCATTAAA
>JAJFBO010000134.1 GCA_020697025.1 Burkholderiales bacterium | reverse complement strand
ATTATGTAAATTACCCATTATTTCCTGATAAGCACCTACCAAAAACACACCCAACAGATACGGGTCTTTAGGATTAAATTTAGGTAATTTTAGTGATGGTTCATTACCCTGATAATCCATATAGTTATTAATTTTACCATCTGAATCACAGGTAATATCTTCTATAACCCCACGCATACGGGGTTCTGTATTTAGTTTGGATAATGGCATTACCGGAAATAACTGGGAAATTGCCCAACTATCTGGCAGGGATTGAAATACAGAGAAATTAGCAATAATTTTTTTTGCCAGATCTTCGTCCAGATTGTCATATAATTCACGATGCGAGCGATGCAGGGGGTTTAATCGCTTAATAATTTCTAATTTTATATGTGAAAATAATTGCTCGGCAACTGCTCGTTTCTCCAAGGATAAATTACCAGCTGCAAAACGATTGTGCAAGCTTTCAATTGCTAAAACACTAGATGAATAAATTTCATTTATTGGCAACTTATCAAAGGATTCCAACATATTATCCAATTCAACTAAATCTTCATCATTTGTCTTACCAATATCCGGTACTTCTTCCCCTACTACGCTTTCAACTTCGACAATATTAGTTACAAATACTGCATGATGTGCAGTTACGGCCCTGCCTGACTCAGAAAAAATTTGAGGCAGCGGCAACTCATGTTTAAGCGATAATTCTTTAACCTTGGATAAAATTGTCTCGGCATATTCACTAAGAGAATAATTGGTTGAGTTAAAGCTTCTGGTTCGGCTGCCTTCATAGTCAACTGCCAGCCCACCGCCAACATCAATAATCTTTATATTAATGCCTAATTTGCATAAGCCAATATATACTTGTGCTAGCTCATTAATATAGTGCTCTATATCTTTAACATTAGCAATTTGAGAACCCTGGTGGCAATGAATTAAATGCAGGGATTCCTGCATATCATTTTTTCGTAAAAGTTTAATTAGCTCTAAAACCTGCGTGGTACTTAAACCAAACTTGGATTTCTCCCCACCGGAATGCGCCCATTTACCTGCTAAAGTTAATGCTAAACGACAGCGTACCCCTAAAAGAGGAATAACATCGAGCTCTTTAGCTAATTCAATAACATAATGCGCCTCTTGCATTTTTTCTATAACAATTGTTATATTACGGCCGATTTTACGGGCGATTAACGCAGTTTTTATATATTCTCTATCTTTATAGCCATTACAAATAATAGGTGTTTTATTATTCTTGACTAATGATAATACTGCAAGCAACTCTGGCTTACTACCTGATTCCAGTCCATTATTTGGTTTGGATTTTACGATGCTTTCCACCACAGCACAATTTTGATTAACTTTAATTGGATAAATCAATGTATATTCTGCAGTATAATCTATCTTCTTGCGGATAGTATCAAACGCCTTGGTAATACGTTCAACACGATTTTTGACAATATCCGTAAACCTAAGTAATAAGGGTGTTTGCAGTTGATGCTCTTTTTGGGCATAATCTATAATCTCTACTAATGGTACAGATTTATCTTTTAAATACCGACAGTGCCGTACCGTTATTTGCCCTTCTTTATTGATACAAAAATATCCATTTGCCCACCCATCTATACAATAAAATTCACGTGATTTTTTATAATTCCATGGAGTTTCTTGCGCCATCTATCAACCTTTAAAAATTTATTTGTATTTTGCCAGCAGGCAAATTATATCACATGCTATATGTGCTGCTGCTAATGATGTAAGTTCAGCATGATCATAGCTTGGCGAAACCTCAACTACATCAGCACCAATTAGCTTAATATCACCGCCTAAATTACGTAAGATTGATAATGCCTGTGAAGAACTTAAACCTCCGGGTACCGGAGTACCTGTTCCAGGAGCAAACGCCGGATCCAGACAATCAATATCAAAAGTTAGGTATACCAGATTATCACCTACAATATTTTTTATTTTGTTTACTACATTTTGCCAACCATTATCATGTACATACTGGGCATCAATTATGTTAGTACCCATAAAATCTGTATTCCAGGTGCGGATACCGATTTGCACTGATTTTGCCGGATCAATAATACCATTTTTAATAGCTTTATAAAACATAGTACCATGATTTAATGAGTACTCTTCATCATCTTCCCAAGTATCACAATGAGCATCAAAATGTATTATAGATAGCTTATTGCCAAATTTTTTGGCCATAGCTAATAAAATAGGATAAGTTATATAATGGTCACCACCAAAAGTTAATGGAAACACATTGTGATTAATTATATGGGCTATATGATTTTGTATATCATCTCTTATGGTAAGAGGGTTATGGGGGTCTAAAAAGCAATCACCATAGTCAATTACAGCTAATTTATCAAAAGGATTAAAGCCCCATGGATACGGATACAGTTCAGCCAGCTGGACTGATGCTTCACGAATGGCGCGCGGCCCCAAACGCGCACCACTACGATAAGTAACTGCCAGATCAAATGGAATGCCACTAACCGCAATGTCGACCCCGGTTAAATCCTTGGTATAATTACGACGCATAAAGCTAGTAACGCCGCCATAGGTCATTTCACCATTACTGCCTTTTAATTCTTTGCGTGCAATTGCAGCATCTACTAATATAGACATAAAATTTCCTTAACTTTTAATTTTTAATATATTTATCACATCATCAATTGCTGTAATTTTCCAAACGTGTTTTAAAATTGTCATCTTAATACATTACGAAAGAGCAAATACCAGAAAAATATCACTATATTATATATTATATCAGCCCTTTTCTATGCACATGTTAATTTTTTAATATAATAATGATATGCGTATAATACAAAACCCACAATAATGTATTGTGGGCTCAAATATTTGTACTAATTAATTGATTATTATGGTTTTGGACTGCCTGAACCCATAATATGCATTATTAAGCTTATAACAAATCCAATAGCAAATAAGGCAAATAATACTTTAGCAATTAAAGCAAATGAGACAGCGATAGCTGAAAACCCAACAGATCCTGTAATGATAGATAGTACTAAAAATATTAAGATCCATTTTAACATTTGTATTTTCCTTTTTAAATTATTATAAATATATGGATATTAGAATTAATATAATTCCAAACTTACTCCAGTAGTATAGCACGAATTTGCAAAATTGACTATTCGTATATAACAAAAAAAATTAGGAAATAACACTAGGTAAATTATGCTAGGATATTCAGACTTTTAAAACGGCATTTTTATTATACACTTATCCGCAAATTTAATCTGGAATAAATATATAAAGTGCAAGCAGGCATTAAGCAACTATGCTAGAATCAAGGCTTAATAATTAAAAATAAACTGGCTGTATGAATAAATTTGATTTAAAAACAAATAACCCAATTGGAGTATTTGACTCCGGCATGGGTGGTTTAACTGTTATGCGTGAAATAATGCATACTCTGCCGCATGAAGATATAATCTATTTTGGAGATATAGCCAGGCTGCCCTATGGAACCAAATCCATTACTACAATTCGTAAATTTGCTCTACAAACTGCTAAATTTCTAATAAAACAAAATGTAAAAGCCATAGTTATTGCATGTAATACTATTTCAGCAATCGCTAAAGATGAAGTACAAAAAGCTGCGGGAAATATACCTGTTATTGATGTAATATCAGCTGGCAGCAGTGATGCCAGACATTATAATAAAATTGGTATAATAGCCACCCCCGCTACTATTAATAGTCATGCTTACCCTACAGCAATTTACCATCAAAACCCATCGGCTTTGATTGTTTCCCAGGCATGCGCGCTATTCGTACCAATGATTGAAGAAGGTTTTATTGAACATAAGGCGCTTGAATTAATAGCCCGGGAATATCTGGGTATGCTTATAAAACAAAATATAAATGCTTTGGTTCTAGGCTGCACTCATTATCCGTTAATTAAAGGCACTATTATGAAAATAATGGGGAGGGAAGTGCATATTATTGATCCAGCACACACAGCTTGTCGGGATTTAGTCAAAGTATTGACAAATAAAAATTTGCTTAATTTACAAAAAACTACTGGTAGTTACCACTATTTTGTTACTGATATACCACTTAAATTTCAGGAAAATGGTGAAAGGTTTTTAGCTAATAAAATGGAAAACATTGAATTAGTAAATATAGACTAATTTATTCGCATGGATAAATCAATAGCCTGGACATGTTTAGTCAGCCCGCCAATAGATATTCTATTAACTCCAGTGCTTGCATATTCCAGTACGTTATCCAAATTGATATTTCCAGAAACTTCTAGTTCTGCCATACCTTGATTGTATTCTACACAACTGACAATCTTATCTAATGACATATTATCCAATAAAATTAATTTGGCTCCATGATAAAGTGCTTGCTTAAAC
>JAJFBO010000133.1 GCA_020697025.1 Burkholderiales bacterium | reverse complement strand
AAAGTTGCAGCAGACAGCAGTACGAACTTATCCGAAATATCAGGAAGCGGTCGTGGTGGAAGAATTCTCAAAGAAGATGTATTAAACAGCTTAAGTGGCAGCAGCTCACGCCTGGAAGAGCGGGTGCCTATGACACGTTTACGTAAACGTGTAGCTGAGAGACTGATAGAAAGCCAGCAGACAAATGCAATATTAACTACATTTAATGAAGTTAATATGAAGCCAATTATGGACTTACGTACTAAATACAAAGATGTATTTGAAAAGAAGCATGGTATAAAACTAGGGTTTATGTCGTTTTTTGTTAAAGCGGTAATTCATGCTCTTAAGCAATACCCGGTACTAAATGCCTCAATTGATGGTGATGATATTGTTTATCATGGCTATTTTGACATAGGTATTGCAGTTAGCAGCTCCAGGGGCCTGGTTGTTCCAATTATACGTAATGCTGAAAATTTAACTATTAGTGAAATTGAGCAAAAGATTGCTGATTTTGGCAAAAAAGCCAAAGAAGGCAAGCTTGAACTTGATGATTTGACTGGCGGAACCTATTCTATTACTAATGGTGGTACATTTGGTTCTATGATGAGTACGCCAATCATCAATCCACCGCAATCGGCGATTTTAGGTATTCATGCCATAAAGGAACGGGTTGTAGTAGAAAATGGTGAGATGGTTATCAGGCCAATGATGTATATTGCGATGTCATATGATCATAGATTAATTGATGGACGTGAGGCAGTATCCTCATTAGTGATGATAAAAGAGGCTTTGGAAGATCCAACTCGTTTAATATTAGATATTTAATTTTTAATTAAAAGCAACTTACCTAAGTTGCTTTTTTTTGGTAAGGCAAAAAATATTATGGATTTTGATGTAATTGTAATTGGCGGCGGCCCGGGTGGCTATGTAGCGGCGATTCGTGCGGCTCAATTAGGTTTTAAAACAGCTTGTGTAGATAATTTTATACGTGATGGTAAGTATTCTTTAGGTGGGACTTGTTTAAATGTAGGTTGTATACCTTCAAAAGCTTTATTACAATCTTCAGAAAATTATGCTGAATTAACCCATAGTTTTGCTGACCATGGTATTACCTGCACTAATCCACAAATTGATGTTAGTAAAATGATAGCCCGAAAAAATAATATTGTCACCAAAAATGCCGGTGGAATTTCATTTTTATTTAAGAAAAATAAAATTACCGAATTGCATGGCTTAGCCAGCTTTAACGCTGAGGCTGATGGTAAGTGGCAAATTAGTATAGATGATAACGGTAATAAACAACAAGTTAATGCAACTCATGTAATCATAGCAACTGGTTCGGTACCAAGAACTTTGCCACAAATTGCTATTGATAATAAAAATATTTTAGATAATGCCGGGGCGCTTGATTTAAATGAAGCTCCTAAAAACCTATGTATTATTGGTGCTGGAGTAATTGGTTTGGAAATGGGGAGTGTCTGGAAACGTTTAGGAACTGAGGTAACAATTTTAGAAGCTATGGATAAATTTTTACCATCTGTTGATGAACAAGTCGCTAAAGAGGCTTATAAGCATTTTACTAAACAGGGCTTAGTTATAAAAACTGGTATAAAGATTGGTACAATTACTGATACTGGTTCTGGAGTAAAAATAAATTTTGAAGAAGCAGGTGCCAGCAAAGAAGAAAGTTTCGACAAATTAATGGTAGCAATTGGCAGGTTGCCTAATACCCAAGGTTTAAATGCTCAGGGAGTAGGTTTAAAAACTGATGAGCGTGGTTTCATTGTTGTGGATGAACACTGTAAAACAAATCTAAATAATGTATGGGCTATTGGTGACTGTGTTCGTGGGCCTATGCTTGCTCATAAAGCATCAGATGAGGGCATTGTAGTAGCTGAGCGGATTGCCGGGCAGCACCCGCATTTTGATTTTAATACTGTTCCATGGGTAATTTATACTAATCCGGAAATCGCCTGGGTAGGCAAGACCGAGCAGCAATTACAAGAAATAGGCAAGCCATATAAAAAGGGTGTAGCAAGTTTTATAGCCAATGGGCGTGCTTTAGGTTTAGGTAATAATACTGGCTTTGTGAAAATGTTAGCCTGTACAGAGACTGATCGGATACTTGGTGTGCATATGGTAGGGCCATTTGTTTCTGAGTTAATTAGTGAGGCCGTAGTTGCCATGGAATTTATGGCAAGTAGTGAGGATTTGGCACGAATTATTCATGCTCATCCATCATTATCAGAAGTAACTCATGAGGCTGCTTTAGCATGTGATAACCGTCAGCTGCATGGCTAAAAAAATATTTACAAGCCATTAGAAAGCTTTCCTATAAGCTGGCAAATATGCCAGCTAAACCGATCATTTATAATTTACCTAAATAAACTGGTTTAAATAGATTCATAACTTGTATACTTTGGCAACGCTACATGCCTTTTACAAGATCAAAAAGCACATGTTCTACTTCACCAATTTTAATAAGGCCATAGTTGGGTAATTCTATCTCAAAGATTAAATACAAAATTATAGAGATTATTATTGAGTAACTTAAGATATAAAATATTGGTCTCCGATTATTTATCGGTAAATCAACCTAATGTTTTATTATAAATTATTTATTTAATAATTTTTTAAAGGAAATAATAATGGAGTCCTTTAAACAAAGAGGTTATTTATTTTGCGTATTTATTATATTATTTTTAAGTACAAGTATGGCTCAGGCGGATGAGAGCGGTACCTATTATTTTAATGTATCAGCAAGTAAAGAAATGTTGCACTAAATTAACTTTATATGTAATAATGATCTGTGTAAATTTACATGGGAAGATAAGGATGCCGGGTTAGTTCAAACTTTGGTCCAGTAGACACAAGTGATAAATAGATAATAAGATAGCTTATAATGGGATAAGGATTAACTAATCTTCTAAAATGCCCAGATTTTGCCAAAATAGCATTTTGCAAAAGTTAAGCTTTTAGTAAATTTTTTGCTAATAAAAATAAATAGTATCAATATGTTGTGTGACTTTTAAGAAACCATGGTACCGGATGGCCTCCGCTTTATATTTTTAAAACCATTGGGAATATTGGCTTTCCGTGTTCTAGTCGTAATTATAGGACATAAATAAGACGTGTTTTATAACTGCATGGTGAAAAAAATCAATAATAAAGTGCCTCAGAGAGAGGACACCTTTTAATATTGTCAATTTCGAAGATGGTACGATCAGTATTTACTGATCATACTCTTCAGAAATTACACATGTGTGGAAGTGGCCTGCAGACATCATGCTTGGATTAATTAAGGCTGGTATTAGGTTTACCTGCCCATGTGTATTATCCCCCCAGCATTTTTTGCCTTCATCAGCAATAGCGCATGTTTCGTATTCGCCCGCAGAAACCATGCTTGGATTAGTTAAGACTGGAATTGGGCTTACCTGCCGAACTCCATTGTATCCCCAGCATTTTATTACATTTGTCTTTGCTTTCGTTATAGCTTTTGCAATGTATTTGCCAGATAAAGCAGATAAGGTCCCATTCTTACAAACAGCTTGAAAATAGTAATCGTAATTAGCTGCTTGATTCTTGCCAAGAGGCGGAACCTTGTTCGTAAATGAAGGGTTAACTGTATTATTAATCAGTTTATGATTGCTATTGTAGATTTTATAACTCGCTACATTGCCGCCGCTATTATTCCAGGTCACTGTTAGAGGCGTACCAGATGCAGGATAAATTAATTGAATTTTGCTAATATCAGGAGTAGGGCAGTCTACAGATATAGTGTTCTCAACTTCTGATGCCTCAGCAGATTTAAACATTACTAGCAAAATAAAAAGTGCTTTAAAAATAAATGACGTAACTTTAAGCATAGTCATGCCCTCTCTAATATTTAACATAAGGCGCTTACTGCGCTTGCAATATACAGTATTATAAGATATTAGGTACAAGTTTGTTATATATATATTGACTTGTATCTTTGGTGGAATATTAAGGTAGCTCAATATTTTCATGGCAATTAAAAGGTCAAAATAAAAACTATGGTGCCGAAGGAGGGACTCCGCTCTAGATTTTTAAAACTATTGGTATCATTAGCTTTCAGAGTTCTAGTCGTAATTATAGGACGTAAATAGGACGTAATTTATGACTTCTCAAGTTTATTTATACTATTTATAACATAAAAACTTTTTGATAAATTCTTTATTAATAATAGAGCAGATTTTTAATATATATTTGGAGTATGCAATAAATTCTATTCTATTTGATTATGTTATACTGGCACCTTCTTGAATATTGCACTACTTAATGTTTAATATGTGCTTAATTTATATAATTATATGCTTTATAAAAGGATTTCAATTAATGAACAAATTTAGAAAAATAATTAAACCATTAGCAATTTTACTAGTATCAAGTTGTACAATTGCTTATGCTGTT
>JAJFBO010000132.1 GCA_020697025.1 Burkholderiales bacterium | reverse complement strand
CTTTATCATTATTTTCGGCTGGCTTATCTTCCTTGGTAAAAGTTGCGCGCTGACTACGAAGAGTATTTATAGTTTTTTGTACTGATTCATCTGTTAATTCACAAGTAGGTTTTACTACATTTTGAGAGCTTAAATCACCAATCTTTATTTCCGGCATTACTTCGAATACTGCAGCAAAAATAAATTCTTCACCTTCACTTTTATCTAAGTCAAATTTTGGGTAACCTACAACATCAACTTTATTTTGAGTAACAATATCACCAAATTTTTTATTGATTTGTTCATTTAGTGAATCTTCATAAGCTTTACCGCCATACATTTGTTCAACTATATTATGGGGTGCTTTGCCCGGTCTAAAGCCTTGTACTTTAGCCTTTTTAGCATATTTTTTTAATTCGGTATTCACCATAGCTTGAACATCATCTTTTTTAATTGTGAAAGTTACTTTTCTTTCCAATCCTTTTAGCACTTCAATTGACATGACGAGTTTTTCCTTATATTAATAAGCATTACAATAAATAGTAATACACACAGGGTGTTACAAATTTAGCCAATATTATAACATATTTAGCTGCAACTGGCTGGTTCAATAAATCTATGCGCTTGGAAGACTATATTAAAACTACTCTACTTCCACTTGCCTTCTTTCCAGTGTTTACGGCATACCGACATATAACGTGTATCTTGTTTTTGCAATTCATCATCATCAACAACGATACTATTACCGTCTTTAATTACAATACCATTTTTAATTAGCATATTGTATGTAGCTTTTTTGCCGCAGTGACAAATAGTTTTTAATTCTTCAAGAGTATCAGCAATTGCCAGAAGCTGGGCAGTACTGGGGAAGGCCATTCCACGATAATCGGAACGCAGACCATAACAGATAATTGGTATATTCAAAAAATCGACACAATCAGAGATTTGATTAATCTGGTCAATACTAAAAAAATGGATTTCATCAATTAAAATGCAGGCTATATGTTTTTTTTCATTCTCTTTTTTGATTAGATCAAATAAATTATCCCCGATTTTAGTTGAGATTGCTTCTTTAGTAAGACCTAAACGTGATTTTACGTTATTCTCTCCAGCACGGCGGTCAATTGATGAGGTGAGAATTAAAGTATGCTTGCCGCGGTCAGTATAATTATAGGCAACCTTGAGTAAATCAAGGGTTTTTCCAGCGTCCATCGCCGAATAACGAAAAAATAGTTTAGCCATTATTATCCTGATAGGTTAATGTTTGAATAAGTAGCTGATGTGAAATACCATTAGTATTTATAAAGGCATTTTTAATATAATCATTTTGTATTGATACTAATCCTAAACAAGCTAAACCACTAATAAATACATCAACAACCATGCCAATTTCCTGATTATCTGCATCAGGGCTTACAACACTTTGTCCAATTTCAACAATAGCATCACAATTAAACATATACATTATTCGTTTAGCTTTACCTAAATAATGCATACGTGCAACTATTTCCTGGCCGGTGTAACATCCTTTAGTAAAGCTAACTCCACCAATTTTGTCATAATTAACCTGTCCTGGGATAAGCTGCTCGTAAGTACATGGATAAATCATACATATGCCATTATTAATAAGAAAACTATGCCAGTACTTAATATCTTTAGTTGTACTATCTGGCATGGACTTACTTAATGAAATAAAGCTGCCAGTTTGTAATTGCAAAGAATAAATACAATTAGCTAATATATAATCAGAAAATATTATATTTAATCCTTCTGGCTCACTAATGACTACTTTGGAACGTAGTATAAACATTTTTAAGCGGGGTATTACTTTATTGATAATCTCTTTATGAGTTATTAAATAATAACAATTATCACTTACTTTAGTAATGATAAAACTTGCTAATATCCGGCCTTTATTATTAAGATGTGCTGAATACTGAAAACTTTGCTTATCCAACAGTTTAATATCATTAGTCAATTGGCCTTGCAAATAGGTGGAACTATCAATGCCCGTTATTTCTAAAACACTTAGCTCATCATTTAAATTAACGCTTAACATAATAAATATCCATATAAAAAATTATCTTTATGATAAGATTTGCCTTACCCGTTGCAGGTCATCTAGTGTATCTACACCGCCTTCGGGAATAATGTTACTTACATATACTGCTATTTTATAACCATTATATAATACACGTAATTGCTCTAATGCTTCAATATCTTCTAATGGGGATATGGGCATCTGGCTATAATTATTAAGAAATGAAACTCTATACGCATACATTCCAATATGGCGAAGTAAGCTTAACTGTGCCGGAGCTTTAAAATTAGCAGTGGGGTCAATAAAACCATTACGATAAAAAGGAACAGGGGAGCGCGAAAAATAAAGTGCATTATTATCTTTATCCAAGACCACTTTTACTATATTTGGATTAAATATCTCTGCTTGTGTATTAATTGGGTGAGCAATTGTAGCAAATTCGGCCTTTTTAATAAAAATAAAATTTGCTAAATCATCAATTAATTGGGGATTAATTAAAGGCTCGTCACCTTGTACATTAATAATTACTTCATTTTTAGATAAATTAAGTTTAGTAGCAACTTCGGCAATCCTGTCAGTTCCCGAATGATGCTCGCAGCTTGTCATTATTGCTTCAAATCCATATTCTTTGCAAATTTCCAGGATAGAGTTATGATCAGTCGCAATAATTACTGATACAGCATGGCTTTTGCGGGCCTGCATGGCAGTTCTTATAATCAGCGGCATGCCATGTAAATCCAGCATCATTTTATTGGCTAATCTTGAAGACTGCATACGTGCCGGAATAACAACAAAGAATTTATTCATCTTCGTATTTTCTGGCCTGGTCAATTAACATAACAGGGATGCCATCATCAATTGGATAGGCAAGTTTGCATTTTGTGCAAAGTAATTCGTTGTTTTTCTTTTCCAATTTGGCTTTACATAGCGGACAAACTAAAACTGCCATAAGTTTTGCATCCATGAGATTTCCTTTAAAATTATATGAAGGATTTTAACATACCATATCTAAATATTAAATATATTTTCCTAAAAAGTAGCAATGCAAATTATTAATGTATTTTAGATAAAAATCATTGAGCAATTTGTGATATATGTTTAACTAAGTCATTACTATTTAAACTGGTTTTAACTAGTACAACATAAATATTTGGGTTATTAAATCCGGCCAGTTTCGTATAATCTTTCTCTGTTACCAGAACCAGACAGTTTTGAGGAATATCCTCAAATTTATAGTGATAATGATCTGGATAAACTAGCTGTTGTTTTGGCCAGATTCCTGATTGATGAAGCAAATTAAAGAATTTATTCGGATTACCCATGGCAGCCATTGCTGTAATAGGCTTATTGTTAAAATATTCAGCCATAACAGTTTGTTTCGTTAAGGGATTGTATATTTTATCTAAAGTTATTTTCTGAGTATATATTTTAGCCGTGTATTTTTTAAATATTTTACTCGTGCTTTGCCTATTGCTAACGACTGCATCAACCATGCTTAATCTGGACAGCGTCTCACGCAGCGGCCCCATTGGAAGTACAAATGTATTTTTAAATAATCTTGTAGCATCAACTACTGCAATTTCAAAGTTACGCTGTAATTTATAATGCTGTAATCCGTCATCTGCAAGGATTAAATCCAGTCCTGGATAAGTTTCTAGCAGCTTTAAGCCGGCCTGATAGCGATTAGCGCCAATAGCTACTTTTAACCCATTCGTGGCATAGATTAAAGCTTCATCGCCGACTTCCAGACTATTAGAACTAGCATATACAACGCATGGGTTTTTATTTTTGCTTTTATACCCGCGAAGAATAATCCCGACTTTTTTACCATGAGCTGTCAGTTCTAACGCCAACATTTTGGTTAATGGTGTTTTTCCTACCCCTCCAACGCTGATATTGCCAATAATTACCACTGGAACTGGCAGTTTATAACTTTTTAATATATTAAATTTGTATAGGTAAAAACGTATTTTGCTAATTATAAAGAAAAGTATGGCAGGAGTTATTAATATAATATTAAGTAATAAGCATGGTTTTATGTACCAATGTTTTTCGATTATTTTTTGTAGTTTCATATATCCTATATTATTTCATTGTGTAAACGGTATTCTAGCATAATACGTATGATATAATCAGCACTTAATTTAAAAAAATTGCCTGAGTTTTAAGTAACAAAAAGCCGGCTAGCTAACATCCGCTAAATAAAATTTAAAGCAAGAGCAGTCAAGTTAGCATGGATAATGTGCATTTAGCCAAAAAAGCAGGTGTAGGAAATATAAATAGGAATATAAAAAAGATGGAATTAGCAAAAACGTATATACCAGGTGAGATTGAGACTAAGTGGTATGAAGAGTGGGAAAACAATGGCTATTTTAAGCCAAATTTTGATAAAAAAGCT
>JAJFBO010000131.1 GCA_020697025.1 Burkholderiales bacterium | reverse complement strand
AAAGTGCTGCACGATGCAAAAATAGAGATTAGTGCAATCGATGAAATAATTATGGTCGGCGGATCAAGCCGTTTACCAAATATTCGTGAACAAATAGCAGCTATTTTTAATAAACCCTTACTTACTAATATTGATCCGGATAAAGTAGTAGCTGTTGGTGCAGCAATCCAGGCTAATGTATTAGCTGGTAATAGTAAAGATGATTACCTGCTTTTAGATGTAACACCTTTGTCCTTAGGCATAGAAACCATGGGCAATCTGGTAGAAAAAATTATCCCCCGCAATTCTACTATTCCAATAACTCGGGCACAAGATTTTACTACCTATAAAGATGGCCAAAACGCAATGACCATTCACATTTTGCAAGGCGAGCGGGAATTGGTAACAGATTGTCGTTCGCTAGCAAAATTTAGTCTTAAAGGCATTCCAGCTATGGTAGCTGGAGCCGCTAGGATTAGGGTTACATTTCAAATTGATGCTGACGGATTATTATCTGTTACTGCCCGTGAACAAACTATGGGTATTGAAAATGGCATAGAAATCAAACCAAGTTTTGGATTAGATGATGAACAAGTAACCAAGATGCTTAATGCATCAATTAGTAATGCTAAAATAGATATGCAAAATCGTCAGTTAGCTGAGGTCACAATTGATGCGATGGCACTAATCGAGTCTACTACTACATCTTTATCCAGGCATGGTGACTTACTGTCAGAAGAAGAAAAAAATAGAATTAACCAGTCAATTTTAGAACTGCAAAAACAATTAAATGCTGATACCAAAGTATCTGATAAAACTGCCATGATTAAGAAATTAGCTGCAAATTTAAATGAAGCTACCGGCAATTTTGCCACAAATTTAATGGATTTAGCTGTCAAGAAAGGTTTGATGGGTAAGAATATAAATGCTAAGTAAGTTATCTTCATCCTTAACGAAAGAAAATTATTATGAATGAGCCGATGCCTAAAGTACATATCTGGTCATTAGTTTTTAGCCGGCATGCCGGGCCAATATACAAAAAACTGCGGACTACTACTATTTATTTATCAATCTATTCAATCGTTGTAGTAATTGCTCAAATCTTATATGATAATACATTTGAAAAATTACAAGTACAAAATATTGGACAATTTCATCTTATATTTAGCTTTGTCATTTCAATATTAGTTGCATTTCGTGTAAATACTTCTTATGCCAGATGGTGGGAAGGGCGTTCTAACTGGGGATATCTGGTTAATAATTCGCGTAACCTGGCTTTAAAATTTAATACCTTTATTGGTTTAAATAATGATCCGCAATTTCTTAATTATTTAGCCCATTTTCCTATGATATTGAAGTTTCACCTGCGCAAACAAATTGATACTCCTGAGTGTCAGGCATTACTCAACCAGCTTAATTTACCTGGTACAGACCGAAGTCATATTCCAAACAGTATCATCAACGAGATGTATAAAATTGTTAACAATTATAGACTAGATGGAAAGATTAGTTTGGAGCAGTATTTACTCATGGATCCTCATCTGGCTAATATAGTTGATGTAACGGGAGCTTGCGAAAAAATTTTGAATACTCCAGTTCCAGCTGCTTTTAAAATATTCGTGCATAAAGCATTACTTTTTTATATGCTAGTGTTTCCATTTGGCTGGGTAGAAAAATTTGGCTTCTTAATTATTCCTATGTTAATTGTTATTGTTGATATTTTGCTTGGGCTTGAATTAGTAGCTGAAGATATCGAATCACCTTTTAATGGTTTAGATGGGCTTGATTGTTCTTTACACGACACCACTTTAAACCTTGATGATATATCACAGAAAATAGCCGCAAATGTAAAAAGTATTGCTAATAGCTGATCATTATTTTAATAGTGCTTTTAGCTGCTGTAATCGATCCTTAAGTTCATTATTATCACTAATCTTACTTTGCTGGCGTTTGAGCATATCTTCTATATTGTTGTTTCCCAGTTCATCGATAAACCGGGAACGCTCCACTAAACGAAGCTCACCAGCAGACTTTCTTTCCTGACAATAACTAATAGTTAATTCTTTTTGCGCCCGGGTAATACCCACATAAATTAAGCGTCGCTCTTCCTCTATCATATTATTACTAATTGATTCATTATGCGGTAAAATTCCTTCCTCACAACCAATTAAATAAACATATGGATATTCCAACCCTTTTGCTGCATGTAAAGTACTAAGTTTTATTGCATTTAATTCCTGATCATCCCGCCCATCTAACATAGAAATCAAATTAATAGTTTGGATTAATTCTGGTAGGGTTTTATCAATGGATTTTTTGCCAATCCAATCAATTAAATTTAGTATATTTCCCCATTTTTTTTCAGCTACCTTAGAGCTTTCATGCTCATATAAGTATTCTTCATACTTAATTCCACATACTAAATCCATCAACAAATCTTTTGCATCTTCTTTTAACATCCTAAATTGTAGATCATTAATAAATTTGCCAAAATTGGATAAATCCTCATACTGCGTATTCTGGCAAAGACTTGCAAAGCCTTCTTCAAATAAGCCGGCAAATAAGGAAATTTGCCTGGATTTAGCGTATGTTGCAAGCTTTTCCAATGTTATCTGGCCAACTCCACGCTTAGGCGTTGTAATTGCCCGAATAAATGCAGTATCGTCATCATCATTAATTAATAGGCGTAAATAAGCAGTTATATCTTTAATTTCAGCTTTATCAAAAAAAGATTTTCCTCCTGATATCTGATATGGCAATTGATAGTTGCGTAATGTCTGTTCTAATACCCTTGACTGGTAATTCCCGCGATATAAAATAGCATAATCAGAAAATTTATTGCTATATTGCATCTGACCTAGCATTATTTTTCTGATAACCAAATCTGCTTCAGCTTCATCATTTTTACAACTTACTATTTTAATTGATTCGCCCCCGCCAAATTCACTCCATAATTTCTTGGCAAATAATTTGGGATTATTTTTGATAACATGATTTGCCGCAGCAAGTATTGTTGTAGTTGATCGATAATTTTGCTCTAATTTAATCACCTTTAGATCAGGAAAGTCTTTTGGCAGCTGATTTAAATTTTCTACATTAGCTCCACGCCAGGCATAAATTGATTGATCATCATCACCAACTGCTGTAAATTTACCGCTTCTGGCTGTCAATAATTTGACTAACCGATATTGACAAATATTCGTATCTTGATATTCATCAATTAATAAATAATGAATTTTTTGTTGCCATTTAAATAATACCTCCATATTAGTTTCAAATAATTCTATTGGCAATTTTATTAAATCATCAAAATCAACTGCCTGATAAGTCTTAAGAGTATCCTGATACTGACGAAAAACACCTGCATTTTGTAATCCAAGATTATCAGTTGCAGCAGCTAATAAATCCTCTGGCGTAATAAATGCATTTTTCCATAAGGAAATCTGGTTTTGTAAGCTTTTAACAGTTACCTTATCCGTAGTTTTAATAATATCACTTATAATTTTTGCACTATCATGACTATCAAGAATAGAAAAATTTGTTTTATAGCCCAGATGGTGAGCTTCTTGTTTAAGAATTTTTAGGCCTAAAGAGTGAAATGTAGTAATAATCAGGCCGCGGGTATCGATATCTTTAGTAATCGCAGTAGTTCTCTCCAGCATCTCTTTTGCCGCTTTATTGGTAAAAGTAATTGCTGTAATGTTGCGCGCCAAATAATTACAGCTATTAATTAAATATGCTATTTTTGTTGTAATTACCCGGGTTTTGCCACTACCAGCACCAGCAATTACAAGTAAAGGACCATCTACATATTTGACTGCTTCAGTTTGACTAATATTTAATTTGGTCATCAGGTCATACATCGTTTTATGCTATACTTATCTCAAAAGGTGAAACCATGATTGTATCCGAAGCGTAAGTGGTGGTGTAGTTTAATTTGTGAAGAGTAGATATTTATGGCAAGATATGCTATTGGCGACGTTCAGGGCTGTTATAGTCAATTAATGGGCTTAATTGATAAAATTGGCTTTAATCCAAGTACAGATATTCTTTATTTTGTGGGTGACATGGTTAATCGTGGACCGCAATCTCTCAAAGTTTTACAATGGATTTATAAGCATCAAGATAGCGTAACTTGTGTTTTGGGGAACCACGATATATATTTGCTTGGGCGCTATGCTAATGTATTAAAACCTAACCCTGATGAAACAATTACCGATATATTACAGGCACCAGATGCAGAAAAATTAATTGATTATTTAAGACAGCAACCCTTGATATTCGAAGATAATAATTACATTTTGTGCCATGCTGGAGTATATCCTAAAATTAACTTTAATACACTATTGTATGTAAATAGTATTATAAGCACCCATTTGCAATCTAACAATTATCCATTTTTTATTCATAAAATTTTTGGTAATAAACCAAACTTCTGGTCAGATAATTTAGATTTAATC
>JAJFBO010000130.1 GCA_020697025.1 Burkholderiales bacterium | reverse complement strand
CTTAGCCAAAATTAATAATATCAATCTAATAGACTTATATCAAAAAAGCCCCTAATAGGGGCTAAATTATAATATTTTAATTATCTAGTGAGCATTGGTTCTACAGTAAAATAACATTCTGCTCCGGAACATTCCATTACATTGTTATTTTCTGGTGATAAAGATTCCCAATCTTTTCCATTTTCAAAATTTATAAATCCATTAAAAGTCTTTTCAATTTCTGTAGAATAAATTCTATTATCATTAGGCTTTTGATAAGAATATTTACATGTAATAAGGGCTTTAGCTGCACGAGCAAGTCCCATTTTACCTTTAGCAGGCTGTTTATTTTTATATTGTAACGTAGTCGTTTGAATAGCATAATTAATATTGTTCGTATCTCCTAAGACACTTGTGTCTAGCTTCCAACCATGATTTTCAACTGCAACAGATAGATCAGTCGGACATTTTTCTTTTTCTGCAAAAGCAGCTGTTGATAAAAGTGCTCCAATTAGTAAAAATACTTTTTTATTCATAAATATTATCCTTAAAATGATTATAAATTCTTAATTATTTTATGTGCTTTTATTATTAATCATACTGCCTAGATTAATAATTAAAACACAATACCTTATTCTAACATAAAAAAGCCAGTTTAGTAAATAGCATGACCAGATACATATTTAAAATTAAGCTTAAATTCCACCAAAATTTAATGACAATGCCTCTTGCTGCTTAAATACTCGACGATATATACTATTTTTAATTGCAAATAATAAATAATTATTTTCATTTAAACTAATAAAGGTGCTGCTGCTAAAATCATTCACAGTTAAACTATAATCTTGTTTTTCAAATATATTAAATGCTAAAACATAAATATATTGCAAAAATTATTAATAATAACGTATAATTCTATGGTATTTATCTTTATATTGCCTTGATATTGCTAAGTTCGCCAGTAATTAGCCAAAGCATGGAATATTTTATGGATTTTATATTTAAATTAACTTTTACCCTGCATTGACGTTTTAAGAGTAAAATATGAATTGGGAAAATATTGTATATGATCCAGGCTCAACTACAAAGTCTTTTAAATATCTGACGAATAATTATAAATTAGAAATACTTTTTAGCGGCCTGTGCAAAGATACATTTAAACGAATTATTGTAATTAATCTTGATGATATTCCGGTCATGCTGGCGTCTAGTGAAACTTTGATATCAAATAAGTTATTTTTAGATATTTTACAAAACGCCAGTACTACGCCAATAGGTGTGAAGTTATTTTCGCCAAAATCAGGGATTAAGCGTGGCAATATGAGTGTTACACAAGTAGAAGTAGCTACAATCAAAGATCCAATAGTTACTAATTTTATGCAAAAATCCGGTTTTAGTGATAAATTATACTTTCGCATCTCGGAATTTACCTATAAAACTCAAGTAATGGAACTTAAAGAATATATTTTACCGGGGTTAAAGCTGGTTGTTGATAAATATAATGAAGAACTTTAGAATTATTTTCTGTATTCACTAGACTATAATCTGTAGTGTTGTAATCTTAAGTGATAGCTAGATAATCTCATCTTCGCTAAAACGTAAATCTGTTAAGAAAGAATATATATGTCACGTGTTTTGTCAATATCGCCGCTAGATGGGCGTTATTTCGATAAAGTAAGTAATATAGCTCCAATTTCTTCTGAATATGGGCTAACTAAGTATAGACTCAAAGTTGAAATTGAGTGGTTAAAACTTTTATTTGCTACCCCTGAAATTGGCTTGCCGGAATTAGCCATAGATATAATAAATCAGCTAGACAGCATTGTAACAAATTTTGATATCCAGGAGTGTGAACGGGTTAAACAAATAGAAGCTATAACAAACCATGATGTTAAAGCTGTTGAATATTACATTAAGGAACAAATTGCTGCAATTCCCATACTCTATAGACATCGTGAGTTTATTCATTTTGCATGTACTTCTGAAGATATTAATAATTTGAGTTATGCCTTAATGCTAAAAGATTTGCGTGGGCAAGTTGTGAATCCCGGCATAACCACAATTTTGGATAAAATTGAAGAGTTGGCAAATTCATATAAAAATATTGCTATGATGTGCCGCACACATGGACAAAGTGCGACTCCATCTACTATGGGTAAAGAATTTTATAATGTTTATTATCGCTTACATAGACAACTTAAACAATTGGGTAAGATAGAAATGCTGGGTAAAATTAATGGAGCGGTAGGAAATTATAATGCACATTTAGTTAGTTACCCGGATATTAAGTGGAATGAATTAGCCAGGGTATTTGTTGAAGATAAATTAGGCCTGACTTTTAATCCATATACTACACAGATAGAGCCGCATGATTATGTGGCAGAGTTTTTTGATAATTTGCGCAGAATTAATACAATATTAATTGACTTTTCCCGGGATATATGGGGTTATATTTCGCTTGGATACTTTAAGCAAAGAGTAATTGCCGGTGAAGTTGGCAGCTCGACTATGCCGCATAAGGTAAACCCTATAGATTTTGAAAATAGTGAGGGTAACTTGGGACTTTCTAATGCACTGGCAACTCATTTATCAGAAAAACTTCCTGTTTCAAGATGGCAGCGCGATCTGACAGATTCTACAGTTTTACGAAATATAGGAGTAGCAATAGCTTATGCTGCTCTAGGTTATAACTCCTTACAAAAAGGATTAAGTAAACTTGAGATCAATGAATTAGCTATTAGTTGTGATCTGGATAATAATTGGGAATTGCTTGCCGAGCCTATCCAAACGGTAATGCGTAAATGTGGTGTAGCAAATGCGTATGAACAATTAAAAGAATTAACCAGAGGTAAAAAGGTTGATGCACAAAAAGTGCAGGAATTCATTCAAAAACTGGATATTCCACAGGTAGAGAAGAATAAATTATTAAGACTAACGCCACATAATTATATTGGTTTGGCCAATAAATTATTTTAAATTTAAAAAAATATTAATTAACAGGGTTTCTCAAAGCATAATTATATTTTCTTTGAAAAGCCTTGATATACTAGGGCTATATAATGAAAAAGATATTGATCATATACACTGGCGGCACTATTGGCATGGACTATAGCGATAATGGTCTACAGGTTGTGCCTGGGTTATTTAAATCACAGCTGCAGCAATTGGCTCCGGTAGCCAATGTACATATAGATTTGATTGAGTATGAAAATCTAATTGATTCTTCAGAAATCAAAATAACACATTGGATACAAATGATAGATCAAATTAAGCGTGCATACACGAGTTACGACGGTTTTGTGATTATTCATGGTACGGATACCATGGCGTACACTGCCAGCGTACTGGCATTTGCTTTAAAAGGGCTTAGTAAGCCAGTTGTACTAACTGGGGCGCAATTACCTTTAGTGCATAGAAGAAGTGATGGATGGAGTAACTTGATTGATGCATTATATGCGGCAGGGCAGGAGGATTTACACGAGGTTGTTATTTCTTTTGATCATAAGCTATTGCGTGGGTGTAGAGCCAGGAAAGTTAGTACCGATAAATTTATTGGTTTTGATTCCATGGGTAAAACACCACTGGCTGAATTTGGCATAAATGTTTCATGGTATAAAGACCAGTGGATGCAAGCCCGGCAAACTGAATTTTTACCAATAGTTTTAAAACCAGTAAAAATATTAGTGATAAGTTTATATCCAGGTTATACAACTGATTTTGTAGCGGAATGTTTAGCTACTGTTCAGGTTAAAGGGCTTGTGCTTAGAACATACGGTTGCGGTAATATACCACTGCAACATCCACAACTTGCTAAATCAATACAAAAGGCTAGTGAAAGAGGTATAATAATTATTAATGTAACCCAGGTAACTGAAGGATGTATTGCATCTAATTATACTAATGGTAAAGTTGAAGGTTTAGGAATGGTGAGTGGCAGTGATATGACAACTGAAGCTGCACTGGCTAAACTAACAGTTTTATTATCTACTGATATGAGTGATACTGCAATAAGAGCTGCTATTGGTTATAATTTGGCGGGCGAATTAACACAAAAGTAGGAAGTGGCGCCTCAAGTAGGAATCGAACCTACGACCTGCGGATTAACAGTCCGTCGCTCTAACCGTCTGAGCTATTGAGGCTTTATCTTTGTTAAGGTACGTATTATATTATATCTGTAAAAATATTGCCAAAATATTTTCATTTTTTTATAAATTAAGTTTAAGGTCAGATAAATCCATGCTTACAAAGCTTATGGTTATAGAGGAGGGGAATATCATCCGAAGCTTTGGTTACAATGAAAGCGGTATATTGATTTATAATCTGGTTGAAAGCAAAATTGCTAATCTTGAAGCTATTTACAAAGCAAGAGTTAATTCAGTAAATAAAAAATCAAAATTTGCTTATATTAATTATCTGCCAAATTTACAAGGTATAATAAACCTTAGAAATACTAATGTGCAAGCAGGCAGTGATTTATTATGCCAAATGGTATGGCAGGGTGATAAAAATAAATTGCCCAAATT
>JAJFBO010000129.1 GCA_020697025.1 Burkholderiales bacterium | reverse complement strand
CAATGCCCTTTATAAAAATGCGCATTATGGTAAGAAAGAATCATCTAAAATCTTTAATAATACTGAAGCTGTTTTTTTATTTAATCAAGCACTCTATTTGTTAATGTATATGGTTAATTTAGAAAATAACAAAAGTACCAAGGCTGAAATAAATATGACAACATGTACAACATTTTTAAAAAAAATGGGAAATTTTATATTTGGAAAAATGGATTTTGATTTTAAAAAACCAATTTTTGATTCAAGTACATATATACCTTTCAATATTAAAATAACTGCTTATAAAAAATATGCAGATAAGGTAAAATATTTTTTAGAAATAAAAATAGGTTTGGAAAACAATTTTTTATGTAATGGTATTGTCTTCGAATTAACTCATGATTTGCATGGTTTCACTGCTTAATCATAATGATTTACTCTTAATTTCTGTTTGTTACGTAGTAGGGCTTGCAATATGTGTGGAATTTTCTTAGCTTCTACAGTAGAAAAAGTAAATCATGTCTTGTTTACAAAAGCTTTAAGTCTTCTCAATCATAGAGGTCCGGATGAAACTAGTATCCATTCTGAAACGCCACACCTATACTTTGGATTTAAAAGATTAAGCATAATTGGGATCAATGATGGAGTGCAGCCGTTTTTTTCACCTTCAAAAGACATTGTTGCGATTATTAATGGAGAGTTTTATGATTATCAAATCATAAAAGATGATTTTTTAAGTTCTGGTTACTCATTTAAAGGCTCATCTGACTGTGAAATAATAATTCCGATGTTTTTAAAATATGGGCTAGATTGCTTTTCTATGTTAAATGGTGAATATGCTGGAATAATATATGATAAGCGAAATAATACTATTTATGCTTTTAGGGATCGACATGGTATAAAGCCATTATATATGAGTTTTGATGATAAAGGAATTTTAATTAGTTCTGAAATTAAAACCATTTTAGGCTATAGAAATGAGAATCCAGAATATAATACCGAGTACCTTAAACAGAAATTATTTATTATCCCACAAGATCAAGACGAAACACTCTTTAAAAATATATCACATATTATGCCAGGGAATTATATTAAGTATGATGTCTCAACTAATACTCTATTAGCGCAAAAAAAATATTGGCAAGTCAACTATAGCAGCAAAAACTATTTAAAAATGTCTTTAACAGATATATTAGACTCTTTTAGACATAAACTTTATAATTCTATCCAAAAGCGTTTAATAGCAGATGTACCTGTTGCATGCTATTTGAGCGGTGGGATAGACTCATCTGTTTGTTATGGTATAGCTAGTAGCTTAAATGGTAAGGGGTTAGATGCTTTTACCATTTCATTTAGTGATAAAAAATATGACGAACAATTGCTATCCAAAAAATTAGTGGATAAATATAATGGCAAACAGTATATTTTAGATATTGATGAAGAATTATTGCAGAAAAATTTTGCTGATCATTTATGGTATTTAGAAGATCTTGCCTATACATCCAGTGGTGTGGCTAAGCATTTGTTAAGTAAGTTAGCTCATGAAAACGGGTACAAGGTTGTCCTCACAGGAGAGGGCTCTGATGAATACAACTGTGGATATATCTCCTCGATGATTGATGCTGCCAAAATTTTTAAAAGTATGGATAATAATATTTTAAAAAATATGATAAGTTCATATGATGGAGCTTTAATTTCACCTGAAGCTCAGGATCTTCAAGTGGTGAATGAAATATTAGGCTTTAATCCTACTTTTATTTCTAATGCTGTACCACACATAAAATTTATGAATAATTTGTTGCATGATAATATAATAGAAGATAGACCTTTAAAAAATATTGAAAAATATTTATTGAAATATCCATTATCTTATGAAGATTGGAATCCGCTTAATATTGCATTATATCTCCAGTCGATAACAGCATTTTCTTATATATTTACAGTTGTGGGTGATAGAGCTGAAATGGCCCATTCTATAGAAGCAAGATTACCATTTTTAGACAATACTTTAATTGAATTTATTTCACAAATACCAGCACATTATAAATGTCTTAATAATCAAGATAAATTTATATTGCGTGAAAGCTGTAAAGATTATGTTACAAAAGAGCATTTTGAAATGAAAAAACATGCGTATGAAACTCCACCATTAAATAAAGATGGCCCATTTGTGAATATGATGCTTGATGAATTTAGTAGTGTTTCATTCATTAATAAACATATTTTTAATCATAAGAAATTATTACAAGTTCTCTATGATGCAAGAAAATCAGATATATTACCACCGCATTTAAGCAGAAACCTGTTTCTTGCACTTTCATTAGCAGTAATTGATAAAACATTTTCTTTTAAATAATCTGTTGGAGCTTAAAAAATTATAAAAACATCTTTTAATAGAAAAATAGCTTTTACCGCGCCATTTATTTCTTATGATAGAGTAATAGAAGTTTTTAATAAAAATGGTATAGAATTATATAGTTTACTTCCTAAGAGTTCAAATAAGCGCAATGAGGAACCGGCTAATAGTTTTGCTTTAGCAACCTTTGAAAAGCAATATATTAGAAATTTACCAAATAAGTTGATATTTAGGCCTGATGATCTAGATGAAATTATTACTTTATTAAAGAATATACAGCCTGATTTTATATTTTACGGAAGTGATATTTTTATTGAAACTGCTGATACCATAGCAAATAAAGTTTGCCCTAAATTCAGCAATCCCGTATATTCCTCAAGATGTAGGGAAAATAAAAATATAATCAATACCACATTGGCCGCAAATGGATTTAAGGTTCCTAAAGAAATTGTAATAAATAGTTTGAATGATTTTTTACCCCACCGCATAATGTATCCTGTTGTAATTAAGCCTTGTGAGAATTCCGGAGCTGGATTCGGAGTAAAACAATGTATGAATGAACAAGATATTATTGAATATTTGGCAGAGCATAGTTATCAATGTGTAATTCAAGAGGTTATTTGGGATAAGGAAGATCCGGACTTGCAAATCTCTTACAGTGTAGATGGGTTTGTTTTGAATGGTGAGTTTACTTTTATAAGCCTTCAGAAGTATTACAAGAAAAAAATTGATAATACATTTATAATTCTCTATGTTGAACAATTAGATTCTATGGATACCTTTAGTAAAAATATTTTTAACCAAATTGGTAAAATGTTAAGGGCTCTCGAATTAAATAATGGGTTTTTTCATTCAGAGGTAATAAAGTACAATGATGATCTTGTGCTTATTGATCTTAATCCTCGTATTAGTGGCGCAGATGGTATAGTAGATAAAATGATTGAATTGAGTTTTGGATATGGTGTTATACAATGCTTTATCAACAAAGTATATAATAAATTTGTTCAACCTATTTTGAAAATGAATTCAAGATTAATCCTTTTATATAATTTAAGTAATGAAAAATTTAATCACGTAAAATCCCTTTTATCATTTAAAGAACAAGTATTTAACGATATCTTATATTGTAACATAATTTTATTAGGTAATTATGATATCGCTCAACTTAGTAAAGATTTTAATTTTTGCAAGTCTTTAAACGAATTTTAATTAATAATGACACTGCATCTGGATTTCAGTCCACATCTCATTTACAAAAACTCTGGTCTTAGGATCGTATGCATTTAAAACATGCATTTTTCGCATATCGTTAGGATAAATCCAATCAATTTTGGTAATATTGCCATTTAATTTTTTAAATGCCTGAGCATTAGGAATGCTAGAACCTGTTGCGTTGGATAATTCGTATGCACTTTGTGGATTAAGTGCGTTATTAATAAAGTCATAAGACATTTTTATATCAGGGCTTGATTTAGGAATTACTAGATTGTCCAACTCATACATATTACCCTCTTTTTGTAACATTGCATCAATTTTAATTGGTGAACTTGATGCCTTGGCATCTTGTATGGTTTTAAATATATCAATTGAATAACTCATAGATAACCATATGTCGCCACGTAACAAACCACGATAGTAGCTGTCGCTGTCAAATTTAGCCCAGTATGGTGAAGATTTATCTATTAGGTTACGTGCAGCTGTCAAATCGGCTTTATTTGTGGTATTTGGGTCTTTACCCATATACATTAAAGCTGCGGCAAACACATGACGTGAAGAGCTAAACATAGTAATATGCCCTTTAAGCTTGACTAGATATTTAGGATCAAATACGACAGCCCATGTATCAGGTTTAATACCTAAACTTTCCATTTTATTTTTATTATATGCCAGAAATACAGGTGTATAAGCGTATGGTACTGAATATTTGTTCCCTCTATCATAACTTTGATTCATAAATTTGGGGTCTATAGATTTTATATTAGGGATTTTACTAAAATCAAGCGGTGCGATTTTATTCATCTTTGCTAATTCATCAACAGCATAACTAGTAGCTACAATTACATTGTATCCATTGGCTCCGGCAACAATTTTAGCCAGCATTTCTTCATTATCATTAAAATAATTTTGTGCTAAACGACAATTGCAAATTTGTTGTAAGCGGGTAATAGT
>JAJFBO010000128.1 GCA_020697025.1 Burkholderiales bacterium | reverse complement strand
CGAATAAGGAAATAGACTTTGACCAATCAAATTTTAAAATAATTACTACAGAAAAGCCTTGGGAAAGGGTTGATGGTCTTCCAAAAATTGCGGGAATTAGTTCATTTGGTATAGGTGGAACTAATACACATTTAATTGTTTCTGAATATATATCATTATCAGGTAATCTACCTGTAACTAGCAAAAAAACTGGTAGATATATTCTTCCAATATCTGCAAAATCATCCGTATCTTTGGAAATGTACAAAGAAAAATTTATAAAATATTTGCAAAGTGCGCTGGATAATATTGAAGATATTGCATATACATTACAACAAAGACGTGAATATTTTGATTATAAGATTTCTATAGTATGCACTTCTAAGCAAGAGGCTATTAATAAACTTGTTACAATAAGACCAGTTAAAACCAGGGCCCTGGCAGTACCTGCAGATATTATATTTATGTTTCCAGGCCAAGGCAGCCAATACATAAATATGAGCCTGCCACTATATAAAAATAATAGCGAATATAAGAGTTTGGTAGATAAATGCATTAATATTGTTAATAAGCATATTGATGTTCCGTTTGAAACAATTTTGTTTCCGGAACTTAATCCTAATAAAATAAATCATGATATTAACCAAACGAAATGGGCGCAAATTGCGCTTTTTATAGTGAATTATTCATTAGCAAAGTTTTTGGAAGATAGTTTGCAGCTAAAACCAGGAGTGTATATTGGACATAGTATTGGCGAGTTCGTAGCAGCTACCATGTCTGGAGTTTTTAGTTTAGAAGATGCAATTTTTTTGGTGATATCCAGAGCTAAATTAATGCAGCTAATGGAAGAAGGCAGCATGCTGGCTATTTCTGCAGATATTGATACTATTAAAGACTTTATTAATCAAAGCGGTTGTGAAATATCTGTTATAAATTCTCCTAAAGATTATATAGCATCTGGTACGAAGTCACAAATTACCAGTTTAAAAAATATCTTGGATAAGAAACACATAAATTCAGTAGTTTTAAAAGTGTCGCATGCCTACCATTCCAGGGCCATGGAAACTGCTGCAATGAAATTTGCGGATAAATTTGCGGGTATAAGACTGAATATACCGGTACATAAATTTATTTCTAATATCACAGGGGATTTTATTACAGATAAAGATGCCATTAGTCCAGAATATTGGGGCAGTCAAATTCGTAAGCAAGTGCTATTTGGTAAAGGTATCGAAACAATTTTTACAGATTGTGTAAATCCATTTTTTATAGAAGTTGGTCCTGGCAGGTCTTTATCTTCTGCCGTTAAGGCTAATAGCTTTGATACTTTTGCTAATACTGTACAATTATTAAATTCACAAAAAGAAAATACACAATACTTAGATATAAGCTCAAAAGAGGATTTAATAAGTAAGCTATGGATATACGGTTATACGGATATTTTTAATAAGTGTATTAGTTCATATAATAATGAATATAAAGTAGTCAGGCTGCCTAATTATTGTTTTGAAAAAAATGTATATTGGACTGCTAAACAAATCCCTTCTATAAATCAGAATGTATTACAAGTACTGCCGAAGGCCCAATGGCTAAACATACCAGTATGGAAAAAAATAGGCAGGTTGTCTACAAAAAAAATACGAAAGATCAGTAGTGAATTATTCCTGATATTTATTGACAAAGTGTATAAAGAGTATGATAATCTGGTTATATCAGGTAGGCCAATAATTTTTGTCCAAGCAGATATTACAGCAGCAGATTTTAAAGTTATAGATCAATCAAATTTTATTATTAATCCAACTGTAGAGGTTGCGTATCAAATGCTTGTAGAGTATTTGAAAAAAAATAATATAAAACCAACCGCTATTATTCATGCTAATACTTTATCTAAAAATTCCTTTAGGCATAAGGCTCTAAATGTTGACCAGTATTTGGGAATGGGGTTTTATAGTTTATTTTTAATACAAAAGTATATTTTAAGTAAGTTATCTGAAGCAAAATTTATAGTATTGACACAAAATATAGCAAAAATTTCAGATCAGGATAATATTAATCCCTATAATGGTGCTTTGGTGGGCGCAATTCGCGCGATTAAGCATGAACTGATAAATATAAAAACCTGTATCCTGGATATTGGTGAATATAATATGTATACCTCAGTCCACATAATGGAGTTTATAGAAAATGAAAATAATTTTATCCAGGATAATTTATATGCATTAAGATTTAACTCTTTATGGATTGAATCTTTTGAAAGGCTTACCTACAGCCAGCCTGAATTAATTATTACGAATGAAGATGTTATTCTGATTACTGGTGGTTTAGGTGGCATTGGCTTATCAGTGGCCTGGGCTATCGCACAAAAAAATAAGGTAACATTTATTTTAGTTAGTCGTAATAATATACTGGATATAAAAGAGCCAAATCAGTATATTCTTAATCAATTAGATATACTTAAAGAAATTAAATCTTATGGAAGTCAGGTTGATATCCAATGCCTGGATATGTCTGACTTATCATCTGTCAAAAAGTTAGTAAAATATATAATTAATCAATATAATAAATTATCCGGCATAATTCATACAGCAGGATCTGCGCCGCTATTTCCTAGCGATAGATCCTTACAAAATATTAAAACGGCAGTCCGGGCAAAAATTCATGGTGTTGCCAATTTGGCGCTTGCAACAAATAAATTAGATATTAAATATTTTTTTATGACGTCTTCTCTTGCAAGTATTCTGGGTGATGTAAACCGTATTGAATATTGTGCGGCAAATAGTTATCTGGATTATGTACCCATTTCTCAATTATTTTCGCCAAATTGTCATACTCTTACAATAAATTGGCCCGGATGGTTAGATGTTGGAATGGTTGTAAAACATGCAGTAGAATTCGAAAAGCAGGAAGTTGATAAAATAATAATGCTCAATACAGTTAATAAAAAAGAAGGGGCTCAATTATTTTATGATTTAATGCAATTTGGGGGACAGCACCAAATAATTATTTCAAAGCTTGACCTTAATTTAATAACTAAAAATTTTTTTAAAGAGCATACCACTAAATCTCTAACAATTGATAAAGTAATAACAACTGTTGTAGAAAAAAATTTACCGGCTGGGTACTATGATATAGCCGCAGTATTTTTAGAATTACTAGATATCGATCAAATAAGCATATATGATAATTTTTTTGATTTGGGCGGTACGTCATTATCCGCAATGAAGTTAGTTGCAGGACTTAAAAAAATAGATATAAATCTAAATTTAACCGACATAATAAGTATAAATAGTATTGATTTAATCTATAAGATGAATGAAAATGCTAAAGTCAAGATTGCTTCTGACAAAATTTTAGTACCTTTAATTATTAATAATCAAACAAAAAAAAATATTTTCTTTATTCATGCTGTTGGTGGTTCAGTGGCTTTCTACCTGGATATGGTAAAGAGATTAAGCAAGGATTATAATTATTATGGGATACAAAATATAAATATATCGGGCAAGCAGTTGATAAACCCTGATACTTTTGAAGAACTGGCGGAAATATATTTGCATGAGATTTTGAAAATTCAGTCTGATGGCGAATATATTTTGATGGGTTCATCTTTAGGTGGTACGATGTCTTATGAAATTGCCAGACAACTAATAAAATTAGGCAAGAATGTTAAATATGTAGTAATGTTTGATTCATGGGCAGTGTTTTCTAATCATTTTAAAGATGAAAGGATTTTTCAGGCCATAATGGAGGATCAGATACAATATGATCTAACTACCAAAAATTTTGGAGAATTAGTTGATTATGAGATGCTAGGCAATGCAAGATGGAGATTAATGCAACTGTTGTTAAATTATCAGCCAGAAAGAGGAAATGTTAATATTTATTTATACAAGGCAACTATTTTGGATAAAAATCATAGCACTATCGGCGAATATAATGATAATGGATGGCAGCAATATACTGATATGAAAATTAATGTTTATAAAATCATGGGTGATCATAATACAATTCACATTGAACCTGGTTTAAGCGAAATAGTAAGATCATTAAATAGTATTTTAAATAAGAGTGAAGAAAGTATGATAAAATAAGATAAACCAGCAATTAATTATGAACTGGTGCAAAATAATTTATAAACTTTTACTTGTTAATTAAAGATTTTAATTCAAAATAGGTTTGTTATAAATCTGTTTATGTTTTAAATTTAGGAGCTTTCTTATAAATGGAGTTATTATATGAAAAATGTCCTACGTCCTGAAATAGACATAGAATTTATTATAAAACATGGTCCTGGCTATGTATATTGGAAAAATATAGATTCGATTTATATCGGCTGTAATCAAAATTTTGCTACTTTAATCGGCTTGGAAGAACCAAGTGATATTATAGGTCTTCATGAATCAGATATGCCATGGTCTAAAATTAACCCTGTAACAGTTGAACATAATATCAAGGCGGATCAGACAGTTCTAATAAATCATGAAAAGTTAGTTACAGAAGAATGTTTGGGAATAAAAAATGAGAATGGGCTGCCTAT
>JAJFBO010000127.1 GCA_020697025.1 Burkholderiales bacterium | reverse complement strand
ACTCCATGTAAAAGCAAAGCATTTGTTAAATCGTCAATACTTGTGCTAACATAAGCCATGTAATGACTCAATGGTGGGTCTCCTTGCATTACTACGTGCAAAATCTGGTCAGGTCGGGAACGAAGCAGCCATATGCATTATTGGTAAGTGCCAAGGGTCAGGCTCACCTACCTAGCTCTAACTATAAAAGATTAAAGCTACTATATTTACCATATACAATGCACCATTTATAAAAAAATGCCATACCTTTAACCCGCCACGCTTTAAATTTATATACATCCATAATGTTGCTAATAAAGTAATTGCAATATTTATCATTGGTAATTTGCTGCTTAGATTCCAATTGGCAAACAATATACCAATAACAGGAAGCAGCGTTCCCTGAAAAACCATTGCACCAGTTATATTGCCTACTGCTTGTGTATCTTTTCCTTTAAGTAACCAAAGGACGCTATTAATTTTTTCTCAGGCAGCTCAGTTGCTATTGGAATAATAATTAAGGATAATAAGAAGGGTGAAAACTTGTATGCAAATGCAACGCCCTTTACCGCAGCAATAAATATCTCTGCAGAATAAAGTAATAAACCCAAAGCAAGAAGCAATTGGAATACAATAGTAAAAATATTTAATTTAAAGCCAAGAAAAGTTAAAAATAACCTTTTATCCGCGACCGTTTTATGCCCACCACGTGTTAGACGGGATGAACTTTTAACTGTAAGTAAAATATATAGAAAATAACTGCAAAGCAGCAATATAGCAATTAAAGGATTAATAAACTTTGAAAATGAATTTACAGGGATAATTGCACAAATAAAAGCTAGAAAATAACTAGCTAGAAAAAATAACAAATCCCTTTCAAGGCCAGTTGGTTCGGGATTGATACGCCCTGTAATTCCTCGTTTAGCACACACAGACACCGCCATAATAAAAACTGATAAAGTTGATAACATGAGCGGGGCACCTAAGATCGCGCCAACTCCAATTTCATGACTAACTGTGTTACCATTTGCAGTACTTATTGCTAAAATCGGTATCATTGTTTCAGGTAATGCTGTACCTACTGCAGCAAATATAGAGCCTGTAACACCGGCTGAAACTTGAAGCTTTTCTCCAAGATGTTCCAATGCGTTGCAAAAAGCAGATGAGGCTGCTATAATTAAGATTAGGCTAATTAGTAAATAAAGATAATCATACATTTTATGTCCCTAATACAATTAATTATATCCAAGTGCTGTTAATTGCCGTATTACCAGGGCTGTATCTGGTATATATTTAAATAGCGCTGTAAAAGCAACCTGGGCTTGCATGACTAACATGCCCAAGCCGGTGTAACCATTAATGCTGGCATTTTGCTTTTTCATTTGTGCTAAAAATAAACTCTCTTTATTATAAGTAAGGTCATAACATAACGCACCATCAGCTAAATTCGTAACTTGCGAAAACAATAAATTATCCACCGAATTTGGAGTAGAATTAAATATAATATCATACTTAACCAAAGAGTTTATAGGGGTTGTACCAAAACGTTTCGTTAAATATTTTATTCGCTCTTCATTTCTTGCAAGTACACTTATTTGTAATGGATTATGCGCAATTAAGTCTAACAAAATTGAGTCAAGAACAAAGCCGCTACCTAGTATTAGAATGTTTTTTTCAGATAGTTTAAATTTTTTATTAAAAATGATATCAGTAACCAACCCTATTCCATCAGTAGTATCTGCAAGTATATTTCCATATTGCATACGTATAAAATTGGCTGCTTCACAAAAATTAGCGCGTGATGTTTTATCCGCTGCAACTTGAAATGCAAGATTTTTATACGGGCTGGTAATATTAAGCGCCAGACCTCCATCATTAAAAAAACTATTAACCTTAACTGTGAAATCGGCCGGATCCTGGGCTAAAATTTTACTGTAACTAAGCTCTAAGTTAAATTGTTTGGCAAACAAATTAAAAACTAACGGGGATAAACTATGTTCAATCGGATTCCCTACAACTGCCAGCTTATACATATATATCCTTTATAATGTAAAATTTTCACCCAGATATACTTCCTTAACTCTTGGATTATTAACTAAATCATCTGGAACTCCGCAAGCTAAGACATTACCTTCGCTAATAATATATCCACGATCACAAATTCGCAATGTTTCACGCACATTATGATCGGTAATAATTACGCCAATTCCCATATTTTTTAAGAAAGTAATTACTTTTTGGATATCATTTACTGCAATTGGGTCTACCCCGGCAAATGGTTCGTCTAATAAAATAAATCGTGGAGAATTTGCCAGCGCCCTGGCAATTTCACAGCGTCTTCTTTCACCTCCTGATAGAGCCATAGCGTTTACATCACGTAAATGCTCTATATTTAATGAGGTAAGTAATCGATCAACTTCTTTTTTTATTTCTTTACGATTAAGCTTTTTTAATTCCAAAATTGCCTGTACGTTTTCAGCTACGGTCATTTGTCTGAAAATTGAAGCTTCCTGAGGCAAATAGCCTAAGCCTAATTCAGCACGTTTATGTATTGGCATACTTTTTATATTTACCCCATCTAAGTAAATATCTCCACCATCACTAGCCAAAAGTCCGGCAACCATATAGAAACTAGTGGTTTTTCCAGCCCCGTTTGGGCCTAGCAATCCAATAACTTCGCTACTTTCAACATGAAAAGATACATCTTTTACAACTACCCTGTTTTTAAACCGCTTTTTTAAATGCTGAACATCTAAGATACTATTTTGTAATTGAGCCATTTTTTCCATCCAAAATAACAGTTATCCGACCACTAGTCTTTGCTGGATTTATTCCATTTGCCGGGGTTCCGGCAGCACTATACATTAGAGTTTTGGTATTATATGTTAAGGTGTCGCCTACAATTAAATTTTTGCCTTTTTTGACCCTGGCTTTGCCGGTTAATACTGCCAGACTGGTTTTTGTACTGTAATCAAATCTGTTACCCTGTCCTTCAATTAGTTGTCCATCATCCGCTTTTTGCACAAACGTAACTGGATTCCCAGTTAGCAGTAAAGTTTTATCTCCATTTTTATCCTGGGTAGCAGTGCCCTGGATCGCATGAACTACTAATGACCCTTGCGTAATGATTACTTTACCAGAAAATACGGTAACCATTTTTTTTTGATCTAACGTGGCATCACCAGCATTTATATGTAACGGTTGACTTTGATCTGAATTGATATCTGCAAAAGATAATACTGGAAAAATATAAATTATTGGTAATAATATACTAAATAATACCTGTTTTTTTTTCATCATGCATATTCCCTTTATCAAATCCTTTATTGTGACATATACGGGAGTGACACAGCTCCCTATTTATAATAAGTTATACTTACTTTGGAATTAATTTCTAAAAATTGCTGATCACGATTATAAGTAAATCCACGTCCGGTTAGCACATTCTTGCCTTGCGTTACACGCACATTTTCATTGCTTTTAAACTTGTTTTTATTTAAATCTAAATCAACCTTACTTGTAAATATACGCGATATTTTTGTTGGATCTTTGTCCATAACTATTAATATAGTACTTTCACCTAAATACCCCAGTTTATTTGTATGATCCACCCAACCGTCGTTACTGGATAAATCATACGCTATCTCATCACTACTTTCTTTATATAATTTAATATTTAGATCTTTTAGATAAATACGGTTATTTTCCGGAAATTGCCATGCAGTGTTACTTTTTAAACTATATAATAATTTACCATTTTTAGCATATACCTTTCCATCTACACCTTTGGCATTATATTCAGGTCTATTTTTAGGTAATTCAATCTTGTTAAAATTTATCCGGGTTAACGTATCTAAAAGCAGACACAGCACTCCCATAATAATCATTGCAAATGCTGTAAAAGCGCGGGAAGAATAAAATTTATGCATTTTTATAAGTTAAAAAACTGTTTAACATATTCATCATAAAGGTTCTGTGATTTTAATATTAAATCCACCAGCTCTCTTAAAGCGCCATCACCACTATAAGCTTTGGTTACGTAATCAACATAATCTTTTATAGTTTGCACTGCATTTTGTGGGGCAACTTTAAAACCAACTAAACTCATTGCACCTAAATCAATTAAGTCATCACCGATGTATGCCATTTCATTAAAATTTAAATTTAGTCGATTGGCAATTTCTTTTAGTCTTTCTGATTTATTATGAACACCAGTATATACCTCATCAATTCCTAATTTTCTGCATCTGACTTCAGTACATTTAGATTGCCGCCCCGAAATAACGATTATTTTTATACCGCATGCATGCGCCATTACAATACCAAAACCATCATATATACTAAATTTGCCAAATGGTTCGTTACCGTTTTCATCAATTAAAATATAGCCATCGGTCAATACACCATCAACATCTGTGACAATAACCTTAACCTTACTCGCCAGTATTTCAAACATATTTAGTACTTTATTAAATTAATTTTGCTTTGAATAAATCGTGTAAATTAAATGCGCCAATTAGCTTTTGCTCTTTATCTACGACCAAAAAGCCAGTTATTTTATGTTTTTCCATTAGATAGACTGCTGCTGTTGCCAGATTGGTACTCTTTAATAATTTTGGAGTCTTATTCATTATATCTGCTGCTTTAACCAGCCTAATGTCTGCGTCATGATCTAAAAGCCTACGCAAATCACCATCAGTAATTACTCCGCAAAGCTTACGTTCAATGTCAAGCACAGCCACAAGACCCAAACCTTTTTTACTAATTTCAACTACAGCATCTTTTAAACTGGAATTCGTAAACACTATTGGCAGCCTATCACCACAATGCATAATATCACTAACTTTAGTTAATAATCGCCTACCAAGACTGCCACCGGGGTGGGAAAGTGCAAAATCTTCTGGTTTAAAACCACGCAGCTCAAGTAAACTAACTGCTATGGCATCACCTAATACCAGACTAACAGTTGTGCTGGTTGTAGGGGCCAGATTTAATGGACAGGCTTCTTTATCAATCTTAATATTTAATACATGTGTGGCGAATTTTG
>JAJFBO010000126.1 GCA_020697025.1 Burkholderiales bacterium | reverse complement strand
GAAATAACGTTCGGGTAGTTGCCGAGATTAGCTCGGATAAAAAATATAAAAGTTTAAAGAACTGTGACCCTCAAATTTTTAGAAATATTATTCAGGAACGTTGTCCAGATATGTCAATTGGCCGCGTTGATTGGAGCTCTGCATTTTATATACATGAATGTTTAGCCATTAATTATCGTAAGGGGCGGGTATTGCTTGCCGGTGATGCTGCGCATGCGCATTCACCAATTGGCGGACAAGGAATGAATACAGGATTGCAGGATACATGGAATTTATCCTGGAAATTGGCAATGGTTATCCATAATCAGGCAAGTGAAAAACTTTTAGACAGTTACTCACAAGAGCGCCGTACAATAGGCCTTGAAGTATTAAAACGTAGCGGTAGATTAACATCAGCAGCAACAACTGGTAATTTTATGCTTAAGCATCTCCGCAATTTTTGTATTAAATATCTTATAAAAATCGAAATGATTCGGAGGAAAATGGCTAATGGGATTGCCCAGACTAATATTTGTTATGAAAATAGTTCATTAGTTAATCATAAGCAAGTTATTAAGCAGAAGTTACGTTATTCGCAATACCAAGATGGTTGGACTGTTTTAACTAATGAAGAATATCCTGACAATATATTTCCTGCATTTATCAGAGTTAGGCAATCAGATGAGGCTTTTACTAATGAATGCAATTTTTGCTTAATTCGTCCAGATGGTTATACTGCAATTTATGCTAAAACTTTAGCTCAAATACAAGAATATTTTGTAGCTAATCATATTTTTATAAATTAATTTACAGTATTTAGCTTAGGCTAAGTATGATAGCATAATACTTAGCAAGAACTTTATATAGCTTAAAACATTATTCCTAGAATGCAATATAAAGAAATAATTTTATAAATAATAAGGGGAAACTTATAATGATAAACGATAGAGAGTCTTATAAATGGGCGGTTATTGGAGCCGGGCCAGCTGGTATTGCAGCATTAGGACAACTAATGGATCATGGAGTATCTAAAAATGATATTATTTGGATAGACCCTAGATTTAAAGTAGGTGATTTTGGACTATATTGGTCAGAAGTTTCAAGCAATACCAAAGTACAATTATTTACTGATTTTTTAAATAAATGCAAAGCTTTTAATTATGATAAGCGTAATAAAAATTTTGAACTAGATAACTTACCAGGTAATGATACCTGCAAATTAAGTATAATGGTAGAACCATTAGAATTTGTCACTAAACAGCTTCAAGGGCAAGTAAAATTTTTTGAGCAAACTGTTACAAAGATTAATTTAAGTGATCGGTTATGGCATCTAACCATGCATGATAAAACAGTTTTGAGTACCAAAAATGTAATTTTAGCTACTGGCTCCACGCCACGCTCTATGCCACTTACTCCTGGAGTTGAAACAATAAGTATATATGATGCCTTAAACACAGCTAAACTTGCTCAAAGAATTAATGAAAATGATCGTGTTGCCGTATTTGGCGCATCTCATACTGCAATTATGTTATTACGTGACATACTGGACTTGGGAGCAAAAGAAGTAATTAATTTTTATAGAGAGCCTTTACGCTTTGCAGTTCCTATGGATAACTGGATTTTATTTGATGATACAGGACTTAAAGGTAATACTGCTATTTGGGCACGTGAAAATATTAATGGCAAGTTGCCTAAACGCTTAACCAGAGTAATTTCTAACAATGAAAATATAGACCAGATATTACCAAGCTGTACTAAAGTTATTTATGCTATAGGATTCGATCAGCGCTCCCCTATTATAGCCCAGTATCCAAATCATAAATATAATCCATATAATGGGATTATTGCTCCAGGTTTGTTTGGTGTTGGAATTGGATTTCCAGAAAGTAAAACTGATTTATATGGCAATGTAGAGTTAAGAGTTGGTTTATGGAAATTTATTGATTATCTTGATCGGGCAATTCCGCTATGGCTAAAATATGGAGTTTAAAAATTTTTTAAATAAAAATAGTTTTAAGGAGTTATGTTACTTCTTAGTCATGGCATGTGCAATTGGCATTTTTTCGGTAATTTTAGCCAAGAGCTGCGAAGGGGCTTTTTTTGCTTTCCTTTATATCTTTCATCACCTTCATTATTGGGTGCTATTGATAATTCCAACAGGATTTGTAACTATATCTTATTTAATTAAAAATTATTTTCCTGAAGCAGAAGGCAGTGGTATTCCTCAGACTATGGCTATGAGTAATTCACCAAATTCAAATAATTTGAGGCGTTTTTTTATACCAAGAGTAATTTTTACCAAGTTTATTTTTATAGTTTTGGGCACTGGGTTTGGTGCAACTATAGGACGTGAAGGCCCTACAGTACAAATTGGTGCTATTATAATGCTTTTAGGTAAAAAAGGATTAACTACCATAGCAAAAAAAACTTTAATAACAATTGGTGCAGCAGCAGGGCTGGCTGCTGCATTTAATACGCCTATTGGCGGCATGGTTTTTGCTTTTGAAGAGTTATCTAAAAGCGCTTCACAAGAAATGATTTTAAAAAAGGTAAGCGGGATTGCTGTCGCAGGAATTACAGTAATGCTGATAATTGGAAATTATTCTTATTTTGGACGAGTTGAAAGACATCTGCTAAATTACGATTGGAAAATATTTGTTATAGCCCTTGTTATAGGAATATTTGCAGCTGTTAATTGTTATCTTTTAAATAAAATAATTTACTATTTGACTTTGTCCCCTACTTCTAAAATAAATAAATGGCGTAAATCGCACCTATATTTAACGGCTGCAATTTGTGGTTTAATTTGTGCTATCATTGGAGTTTTATCCTCTGGCTTATCCTTTGGAAATGGCTACATTGAAAGTAATGATTTATTAAATAATAATATGATCCTACCAAAATTTTATTATCTCTATAAAATGTCTGCAGCTATATTTTCAAGCGCTTCTGGAGTACCAGGCGGATATTTTGCCACAAGTCTTGCGATAGGCAACGGCATTGGAAATTTTATTCATAATATTTACGCTGTAGCAAATATTCAGCAATATTGTCTACTTGGAATGGCAGCTTTTCTGGCCGCTTTAACCCGTGCCCCTGTTACAGCTATAGTAATGATATTACAGATAACTTCATCTCAGGTATTTACTCTACCAATTATAGTTGCAGCTTTAACTGCCACATGGGTAGCACATGTTTTTGGTAAAGGAATTTATGAATACCAGATTGAAAACTATTTGAAATAAATAATTTTTTAGAATAGTAAAAAATTTGAACACAAAATTTAATTTGGGAAATATGCAGGCTGTCCCCAAACAATACAGCACAAACTGTTTCCATATCCTTTTTATAAAGCTTCCTCCCGACGCGTGAAAATCCTTTTGGATAATACTAATTAAGATATAGCACAATTTATTTTAAATAGTTATCCAGCATGATTTTAATAACTACAAGCCAAAATGCTATATATATACGTAAAAAACTTAATAGTAGTATAAAAACTTATCACTATGCCACCTACCTATAAATGTGCTGACTATCTTTTCAGACAAAATTGCTACTAGCATACTCTCGTAAAACAAGAAATAATTATATCTCAAACAAGTATTATGAATAATGTACTGCTGCTAAAAGCAGCAGACACAAAAATACAAATATTAGCTAGATAGTATCATTGATGCTCATCAACTGTACGTTTCCACCTGTTGCAGTGATATTATTGCTAACTGTGCGCTCTGTTGTGAGTAAATTTAAATTATACATACCTTGCATATCTTCATGAATACTCATCACTAATAACCCATCACGTTTGGCCAAAGATACTGCCATATGGGAATAATCAGGATAATTTTTAGCTATTAATACTGCATTTATATCAGGAGTTTGTTCTATATCTTTTACTAAAGTAATGTGAGTTGGCAAAATTGCAGAAAATTTCTGACTATATTGGTCTTCAGGTAGTATTACTGTATTATCAGTAGCTAGTGCACATATAATTTGCCGTGCATAATCCAGTTTGGAATTTGCCGTACATAGTATCTGCCCGCGTTTAGCAAAAAACATAAAATTAAGTTCTCCAGTAGGTCCAGGCAGATTTACTTGTATTGTTAAAGGTGATTTATGTTTAGCATCATTAGCATAATTAGCCAGCTCCTTCTCTTCAGCAGAGTTAAAGCCTATATCTCCAAGTTTTGCTATAAAAGCACTTAAAGCGCTAAATTCATAACTGCACCAGGTACCATTTATGTTTGGATGGCATTTGGACTCTACCAGTCTATATAAATATAATGGCCCTCCTGCCTTTGGCCCGGTACCAGATAAACCTTCACCACCAAAAGGCTGCACGCCAACAACGGCTCCAACCATATTACGATTTATATAAATATTTCCGGCTTTAATGCTTTTAAAAACTTTTTTTGCTGTTGACTCTATCCTGCTGTGTAATCCTTGCGTTAAACCATAACCAGAAGAATTAATTTCAGCGATAACTTTATCCAAATCGGCTGGTGCAAAACGTATAACATGCACAACCGGGCCAAACACCTCATGTTTTAATTCACCAATATGAGTAATTTCAATTAAAGTTGGAGCT
>JAJFBO010000125.1 GCA_020697025.1 Burkholderiales bacterium | reverse complement strand
CAACTGTATTAGCCATTTCTAATAATGGTTGTAAATTATCCAGCAAACTTTTTGCCGCATTATGCCGTGTCTGGTCAGTATACGTTTTTAACAAGGCTTTTATTTGTTTACGAATTATCTGTTTCATTTGCAGCAATTATACCACATTACATTACATAGCTAATCTTAGATAATGTATAATTTGAGCTGAAAATAACAGTTGAGGCAGCTATGAAAATCATAAATACTAAAAACTTTAAAACCATGTTATTAATTGGTGGATTATTAATTAATAATCGTGTATTTGCCAACGTTGATACTGCTAATGCGGACAAATATTATACTTTAGGAAATATTGGCGCTTTATGGCAAATTTATAATAGAAACTCTGAAAATCGGGGGATTTCTTACCTATATGCAAAAGCATTATTAAATAAAAATAACTCTTCTTTCGCAGAACTTTTTGTTAAAAGTAATTTTAATGATTATTTACGAAATGACCTTTTACATCAGTTACTTGCTTTTTATTATACGAATAAAAGCTATTCTAACTATCAAAAAATATTCAAAATGCTTCCAGATAACCAAAAAACTATTAATGAAAAATGCGGCATGGATATCACAACTGGTATTACAAGTGTTGCTACGGCATATATTGTTAATAATAATCCCTCACTATGGTGTGCGGACTCATTATCTAATGCTTATATAAAAGGTAATATAACTAAGGAACAGCGTGACTGGATGCTTTATAACTTAATAGCTAATGGCAAAACTAATGTTTATAATCAAATAGCACCAAGGCTTGGATTACGCACAATTTATTTTGCGCTGTATGCAAATAAAGCTGCTTACAAATTATTAAATAATGATTTTTTAGTAATTTATCGAATTACCAGTATTGGTCATAAAAATCCCGATGGTGCGTTAGCAGAATTAAAAAAGGTTAGTATTAGCAATAATGCTACTGCATTTGTCAATAACTACCTTGCAATGAAATTTGCCCAAAAGCACAATTTTGAGCAAGCTACACATTTATATGAAAAATATGGAGAAAACTTAAGTGATGATGAATATGAATGGTTAGCTCGTTCATATCTATATTTTGGCAGCTGGAAGAAATTAATTACCACTATTGATGCTATGCCAAAAAGTCTAAGCAAAAAAAATGTTTGGCTTTATTGGAAAGCTGTAGCTTATGCCAGTAGAAAAGATTCAGAAAAATCCCGTGAATACTTTAAGCTTATCCCCAATGATTATTCTTATTATTCGATGCTTGCTGCCTCTGCAATAGGAACTTTGACTACATATAATACTAATCCACCTAAAACTACTAAACTGGATAACTCTGTAGAAGCAAAATCTGCAATTATTGGCCTAAATTTATATCAAGAAGGCGTTAAAAATAATTTAAAGCATTTAGTTTCAATTGGAAGTTCAGAATGGAATTATGCCGCCAGGACTATGGATAATGAAGATTTATTACTTGCTCTTAGCAATCTGGCCAGACAGAATAGTTATTATGATTTAAGTATCTATGCTGCTAATCAGATGGAAGCACGCTACCTTGAGCTTAGCTTCCCGCTTCCATTTTTAGCAGCTTTTACCCAGTATTGCAAACTATATGGTATTGATCCAACATATGCTCTGGCAATTAGCCGTCAGGAGAGTCGATTTAATTATCAAGTAATTGCATTTGATGGTGGAGTTGGTTTGATGCAAATTATGCCGCAAACAGGACTTTATATCGCCCGTAAATCTGGTTCCAGCAATTGTTACCGCAGCAGTCCCCAATGCAATATTAAGTTTGGCTCCTGGTACTTAGGCAGTCTGAATAATAAATTTGGCAACTTAATTTATTCAACCGCAGCATATAATGCCGGACCCACCAGGCCAAAGCAATGGCAAGATGTATTAGGCAAACTTGATGACCGGGTCCAAATTGAATTAATTCCTATTAGTATTACCCGTGATTATGTACAAAAAGTTTTGAGTAATAAATCTGTTTATGATAGCGAAATTGCTGGTGTCAACAAGATTAACCTAGCTAATTATATTAATAAAATTGGTAAACATCATTATTTAAATATATCTGATGATGATAATACAGATGCAGGTAAATTATAAATAATGGTCAAGATGTATAAAGTTGGGGGTTATGTCCGCGATAAAATTCTGGGTATTCAATCGAATGATGTTGATTATGTTGTCGTTGGCGCCAACCCCTCTTATATGGAAAATCTTGGTTATGTCGCCGTTGGCCGACATTTTCCAGTTTTTATCGATCCTAAAACACAAGCTCAGTATGCATTAGCCAGAACCGAACGCAAAGTTGGAAATGGTTATCATGGTTTTGAATTTTATGCAGCAACTGATGTAACATTAATACAGGATCTTGAACGTCGTGACATTACAATTAATGCTATTGCTGAAGATGAAAATGGTCAGTTAATCGATCCTTTTAATGGGGCAGCTGATATTTTACATAAAACCATACGGCATATTTCATCTGCGTTTTCTGAGGATCCGCTACGTGTTTTACGTGTTGCCAGATTTAAGGCAAAACTTGGATTTGATATTGCTAAGGAAACTTTAGAATTAATGAGGCAAATATGTGAGCATAATGAACTTGAGCATTTGTCTACCGAACGCATTTGGGATGAATTACGTAAATCGCTGGATACCCGGGGGCCAATTGATTTTTTTGTAGTATTAGATCAGGTGGGAGCTCTTGAACATATTTTTAATGAATTTAAAATTATAGTTAGCAATAGCACCCTTCAGAAAAAAATTATAACCGATTTAAATAAAGCTGCCCTACTAAAATATAGTAGTGAAGAAAAATTTGCTATTATAGTTAGTAATATCAGTAAAGTTTATCCGGATATTGCCAATAATATTATTAAAAATTGCAAACTAGGTAATAATTATTCTGACCTTGCATATATTATACATAAGAATTTAGCAACATTCTTGCAACTTGAGTTACTTGATCCTAAAATAATCTTGCAACTGATAAAAACCTTTGATCCAATTCGCAGGGCGAAAAGATTTTCTCAGGTTTGCAGGGTTCTTGCAGTTACAAACTCACAACAATTACACTATTTAGAATTTTTAAAAGCCATAGTTAATAATTTTGGTCAAATAAAATATAATAAATTTGAAGGTATGGAAAAAAGCAAACTAGTTGCTGCTATAAATACAGTAAAACTTGATATAATTTATAATATTCATAAACAATTTTTTTAGGTTAAATTACTAAAATAGCGTTAAATGCTGTTAATGAAATATTACTTTGGTCTTTACCCTCTTAAACTGATATAGAAGTGGATATTTACCTATTTTAATGTGTAAAGACTGTAAATATAGATATAAATTATGAATTAACATGAAATTTTTGGAACTTTAGATTATGCATATTAATCAATCATATCAAATTAGTTTATTATTACAGTGTTTTATGCTCTTTGGCGTTGCCGCAGCAAGTATTAGTGGCGCCATTCGTGCTATTGAAAGCAAGATGGATATAACCGGGGCAATATTATTAGCTTTTATCACTGCCAGTGCCGGAGGCACAATCCGGGATATTATTCTTAACTCACAAGTATTTTGGATCCGTGAACAAATATATATCTGGTTAACCTGTATTATTGGTGCAGCTACTTTTATTTTTATATATTATAAAGGTAGGATTTTGGGTAACAGAAAAATAAATTTTATCCTGATTGTAACAGATGCAATGGGAATTGCTGCATTTAGCCTTGCAGGTGTTGAAAAAGCTCTTGCTTTAGGACAAAACAATTCTATTGCAATAATTATGGGGGTCTGGACGGCAATAGGGGGTGGCGTAATTGCAGATGTTATTTCAAACCGGGTACCACTAGTATTTACCCAGGAACTGTTATATATTACAGTTGCATTCTTTGGATCTGTTTGTTATCTTATTCTGGCAAGTAATATAAACCATCCCGCTGCAAGTATAATAGCTGCGATTTTTATGATTTGCCTACGTCTTTTAAGTGTTAAGTATAAATGGACGCTTCCTACAATGCATTCGTAACTTAATTAAAATAATTTTTTAATGTCCTGGAGTAACAAAAAAATAATTCAACTAGCTCAGTATGTTATTAGGGTTAGATAAATTCTATCGAAAAAAATATTGACAAGTATGTCTATATTTGATATAACAACGTCTGCGTAGTATAAATGCATACTGGTTTAAACAAATTTTTAACAATTTACTGGAGTTATAATTATGAACAAATCACAATTGATCGAAGTCATTGCAGAAAAAGCCGACATATCCAAAGTAAAGGCTGCTTTAGCAGTTGATGCTTTTGTTGGAGGCATCTCACAAGCTCTAAGTTCTGGCGATACAGTTACTCTAATTGGCTTTGGTACTTTCTCAACTGTTGGGCGCGCTGCACGTGTTGGCCGTAATCCAAAAACAGGTAAAGAAATTAAAATTGCTGCTACTACTACTCCAAAATTCAAAGCTGGTAAAGCATTGAAGGATTCTGTGGCTAAAACTAAAAAGAAAAAATAATATTACTTATTTTTAGCTTAAAAGATGCCGTTTTGGCATCTTTTTTTAATGGGATATTCTTA
>JAJFBO010000124.1 GCA_020697025.1 Burkholderiales bacterium | reverse complement strand
TGCACTGGCTTGTGAAATGGAAGGTGCGGCAATAGCACATGTATGCTATGTTAATAAAGTGCCATTTTTAGTAGTCAGAGCTCTGTCAGATAAAGCTGGGACTGATGAGAAGGATGCTACACACTCTTTTGAGGAATTAAAAAATATGGTTGCTTTAAGATCTTCATACGTTGTAAAACAATTATTGCAAAGTTTATAGTATATATGGTTTTATTATATATTCATAAAATTTTATTATAAAGGTTTATTTTATGTTAAGAGTTGGTTTTATTGGCTGGCGGGGTATGGTTGGTTCAGTACTAATGAAACGTATGCAGGCTAACAATGATTTTAAAAAAATTGATGCTGTATTTTTTTCTACATCAGATAAAGGCGGCAAGGCACCAGAAATGGGGCAAAAAAATACAACATTATTAGATGCCTACGATGTAAAAGCTTTATTAAATTTAGATTGTATTGTTACTGCCCAGGGCGGTGACTATACAGATTTTATAATGCCTAAACTAAAAGATGCCGGTTTTAGTGGTTTTTTTGTTGATGCCAGCTCAGCTCTTAGAATGTCAGAAGATAGTCTTCTTATTTTAGACCCGATTAATTATAACCAAATAGTAAATGGAATTAAAAATGGAACCAGAATTTATTGTGGTTCAAACTGTACAGTAAGTTTAATGTTATTAGCTATTTCAGGTTTGCTAAAACATGATTTAGTAGAATGGGTTAACAGCCAAACTTATCAGGCTGCCTCTGGTGCCGGTGCAAATAATATGCGCGAATTAATTGCTCAATGCGGAGTAATGTATAGTTCTGTAGGCAAAAACTTAGAAGATAAAACTACTAATATTTTAGATATTGACCAGGCAGTTAGCGAGATATTAGGTTCTGATAAATTACCGACACAATATTTTGGCGCACCATTAGCCGGTAATGTATTGCCATGGATAGATAAGGCAATGGAAAACGGGCAGACTAAAGAAGAATGGAAAGGAATGGTTGAGGCAAACAAGATATTAGGATTAGTGTCAAACACCCTAAAAATTGATGGTAACTGTGTTAGGGTTGGTAGTTTGCGCAGCCACTCGCAGGCGTTAACAATCAAGTTAAGAGATAGTAATATATCTGTAAATGAGATTGAGGGTTTAATTAAATCTGGAAATGAATGGGTGAGATTTGTGCCAAATAATAAACCGGATACCTTAAAATATCTAACCCCGGCAAGTGTTAATGGCACATTAGATATTGCTGTTGGCCGGGTGCGTAAATTAAATTTAGGCGAAGATTATTTATCCATGTTTACAGTAGGGGATCAATTACTTTGGGGCGCTGCCGAACCAATTAGGCGTTTGATAGATATCCTGGTAAAACATGCCTAATATTGCTTTACAGCTGGAATATGAGGGTAGCTGGTTTTACGGTTTTCAAAAACAAAAGGGCCGGCGTACGATTCAATCCGAATTAGAAAAAGCCTTATCAAAATTTGCAAATCATGAAGTTGTCGTTATTACTGCGGGTAGAACTGATACAGGGGTACACGCCATAAATCAGGTAGTAAATTTTACAACAAGTGCTAAGCGTGAACTACACGGTTGGGTAAGGGGGGTTAATGCCTTATTGCCAGATGATATCGCAATAAAAAAGGCAGTAATCGTTCCTGATGATTTTAACGCCAGATTTAATGCGATCTCCCGGACTTATTTTTATTATTTATGTGTTCGCAGGTCACGCCTTGGCTTATTAAACCGCAAATTGGGCTGGTATTATGATAGTTTAGATATAGAAAAAATGCAAGAAGCCTGTCATTTATTACATGGGAGGCATGATTTTTCGAGTTTTCGGGCAGCCGACTGCCAGGCTAATACAGCAATACGTAATATGCTTTCTTGCGGTTTATATTTTGAAAATAATTTATTTATAAATGAAAGTAGTACCAGCTTGGATAAAGGAATAACATTACGCTTTGAATTTACGGCAAATGCTTTTTTATATCATATGGTCCGTAATTTAGTTGGTGCTTTGCTTTATGTAGGGAAAGGTAAATTAAACCTAGCTGAATTTCAAGCGCTATTAAATGCCAAAAATCGTAAACTGGCACCGCCAACATTTATGCCCGATGGTTTGTATCTGGCCTCAGTAAATTACACGCAAGACCCTTTTATTTGATAGAATAATTTTGAAATTAACCATAATTAATATTGCAAATAAAATGCCTTCTTGGGTGATTAGTGCCTGTGATGAGTATTTAAAGCGTATTAATCACGGAAAATATTCCTGTAAGCTAGTTGAAATCAAGGCGGATAAATTGGTAGCTAGGACTGTTTCCCAAAATATGGCGCACGAAGCTAAAAAAATTAAGTTACATATTCCCGCAGGAAGTTTTACAATAGCATTAGATGAAAAAGGACAAAATTTAGATAGTATAAGGTTTGCCAAACGTTTAGAAGATATCGCATTATATAATACTAATATAACTTTTATAATTGGTGGTGCAGATGGAATTCATCCAGATTTAAAAAAAGAGGTAAATTTACAGCTTCAGTTATCCAGTTTAACTTTTCCGCATGCATTAGTTAGAGTAATTGTTTTAGAACAATTATATCGTGCAATTACCATATTAGAAAACCACCCGTATCACCGTGAATAAATTATATATTACAAATAAGCAACTTTTACCAGAAGCGCAGATACTCGCTACTTTTACTAATCACTTTATCATCTGTACTGATTTACCCACAGAAAATATTTTTTTACGCCTGGATAAAGATGGTCTGGCTATAATTACTAAACAATTTCAACCTTTATATGTACGAGATATCTATAATAAAGTATATTTACGCAAAGATGGGTTGAGTAGTGAATTACTAATTCAGGCAATAAAAATTAAGCCCACTGCCGATATATTAATTATTGATGCAACAGCAGGATTAGCTAAAGATTCGGTTTTGCTTGGTTTATATGGATATAAAGTATTAATGCTGGAGCAAAACCCGATTTTAGCAACTATTATATTTTATGCTATGAATAACAAAATTATTCCAGCAAATAACCTGCAGTTAATTTTTACTAATAGTGCAGATTATTTTAAGATTAACCCGGACATACAAGCACATGTAATTTACCTCGATCCTATGTTTAAGAAACAAGACAAAGCATTAGCTAAAAAAGATATGCAAATAATTCAGTTACTAACTCATGATAGTATAAATTTAGATGAGGAATTATTCAAACTAGCCTATCTATCATGTAAAAAATTGATAGTTAAGCGTGATAATAAACAAGCAGCGATAGTTCCAATCCCGCTTCCAGCATATAGTAAGCAGGGTAAGACTATTCGCTATGATGTTTACGTAAGTTGAGTACATACCAAGTTTATTATTATATGTTAAATAATGATACTATACAAATTCCGGATTGACCTTACACTTTATATGATAAAATCCCCATTATAAAATTGAGAAAATAATTTTTAGAAACCATTTCCAAGGAAAATATTGTGAAAAAAAGTATTACGGCATCATTGGTCATTCTAACTATATCTACAACATTAGCATATGCTAATGGTAATTTGGCTGGCTGTATTGATGACACAAATATAAGACTATCCCAAAGTAGTGGTAATGTGATTAATATTGATTTTCCCAAAGATGGGTCAAATTGGGCTGCAACCAACATAAATGTCAAGGATATTACAGGCAATGTAGTTTGGAAAGGTGGTGGCGGTACTTCAGAAGCGTATACATGTTATTATGATGTAAAAAATGCTAGGGGAGACATTCTGGGTTCATTTGACTTAAAAAAAGGTAAAGAATTAGTTTTCGGATTTACTACACTAAGAGTATGTAATTTCTATAAGGATCCGGTAATTTGGAGAGCAGTTTCTGCCGGCGCAGAAAAGTATGTATTAACTAATAATGATGTTACATTAGCGGCAAGCAGCGATGGATTAAATGGTAAATGTGGGGAAATAGCTTTAAGAATGCCGTCATCAGGTGGGGATGTGCGTAAAGTAATCCTCTCATATACTAGACCGAAGTATAATAATAAAGGTAATATTGATATAAATGAAATTATACATGATACTTCATCTGATACTATATCTAATGCTAATATTTCAAAGGTTATAAGTATAAATAATGTTGAACAAAGCCCTGCTAATAATCGCGATATTCTATCTGTATATGTGAACTCTAATAGCAAACTACCTCGAGATTCAACTAGTTCGCAAAATATATACATTTTACGAACTGGTGCCCAGTTGACGAAATTACGTAGTTTACCTGATTCATCTGTAGATTTTACAATTTGCATTGGAGATAAAACTGGTAATAAGTGTAATAGTACTGCTTTTGCACAATAAATTTAGAACGATTATATTAAGGCTGCAAGACTTTTGTGTATTTGTTAGCCTTAATTTCATTTGCTGATTTAATCTAGGATAACTTACTCACTTCTATTTTATAAATTCCCCAATAATATAACTGACTTTCCAGTTTATTTTAAGTAGTATATTGCTTATTAAGAATATTATAATCTGTTTTGTCAGCATTATTCCCAATTGGCGCACATTTTCTATTAAATGAAAGGTTATTCAGATAGATTTAAAATATATTTGGTAGAACA
>JAJFBO010000123.1 GCA_020697025.1 Burkholderiales bacterium | reverse complement strand
ATAATGATAAAGTAATTATTGATTTTGTAGGTACTGTTGATGGCGTAGAATTTGAAGGTGGAAAAGGTACCGATTATCCATTCGTACTTGGCCAGAATATGATGCTGCCTGATTTTGAAGCAGGTATTATAGGGCTTAAAGCTGGAGAAAGTAAAGATGTAGCAGTAGCATTTCCAAATGATTATCATGCAGAAAATTTAAAAGGTAAGCATGCGGTTTTTAATATTAGCCTTAAAAGCGTAGAAAAACAGCAATTACCTGAGTTAAATACTGAGTTTATCCAGTCTCTAGGCGTTAATGATGGCAGTGTTGAAACTTTAACAAAAGAAATCAAAGAAAATTTGAATCATGAAGTTAATCGCCGCTTGCGGGCAAAACTGCGTGATAATGTATTAAATGCATTGTATACTGTAACCCCAATAGATGTGCCGCATGCTATGGTGCACGACGAAATTCATCGCATGATGAAAAATACCGAAGAAAATATGAAAAAACAAGGATATCCGGCTGAAAAAATTAAGCTTACACACGAAATGTTTTCAGGGGATGCTAAACGCTTTGTAACATTACGACTTCTTGTCCAGGAATATATCAAAGAAAATAATCTTAGCGTCAGTAATGACGAGGTAAAAGATACTGTTAATAATATGGCGGTTATGTATGATGATCCGGCAGAATATATTAATTGGTATTATCAGGATCAAACACGAATTTCTAACGCACAGGCGATTACAATGGAAAATAAAGTAATTGATACTATCCTTAACAAAGTAAAAGTAACAGAAAAAGAAGTTAATTATGAAGATTTAATGCGCGAGCAAATATAATATTCACTTTTTAATTTAGCTAACTACTTTTATGCTTTACAAGCGTTAAAAAGTAGTTAGCTTATAAGCTAAATAGAAAATTTAATCATAATATTACAATAATTTAACCAATGCATTATAAATGTTTACCGCATCATTACCAACATAAATTTGCTTAATTTTTTGATTAATATCTAATAATCTTAGAGACTCCGGTAATACACTTTTATCTAATTTTGCGCTATTTTTTATACTAAAACGTAAGCGCGTAATCGCTACAAGATTTATACTATCGATATTATCAATACCCCCCATAACCTTAATAATTTGTAATGCTATATCTGTATATTGCCCCACCAAGTTCATATGTATTGTATTTAGCGCCACAGGGGCTGCTGTAGGTAAAACTATTGCTTCAGGTACTGCACTTAATGCATCACGTATTTCTCCAGCAATTATTTCAGCTATAGGACCTACCACCACTTGCAAATTATTAAGACTTGGAGCTATGATGCCAAGTACACCTAAATCCTCTAAAGCAGCACGCTTAATATTACTTGAATCTTTAACTGTTAAACGTAGTCTGGTAGTACAGGCATCAACTAAAATCAGGTTATCCGCCCCGCCCAGGCTATCTATAAACTGTAGTGCCCTTGAAGCTGCTGGGATACTAGTTGACTGTTCGGGCTTGTTCCGCGTGTAACGTCCTGGGGTAGACAAATTAAATTTTTGGATAGCAAAACTAAAGGTAATATAATATATAGCAAAAAATGCTACGCCAATAGGTAATAAAAACAAAGGATTAACTGCATATTTATAAAATAATACATAATCTATTAAACCCGCAGAAAAAGTAAAACCAAGATGAATATTAAAAACTGGCATTAATGCCATAGATAAACCAGTCAAAATTGCATGTATTAGAAATAATACAGGTGCTAAAAACATAAAAGAAAACTCTACAGGTTCTGTAACACCGGTCAAAAATGACGTAAGCGCCATTGAAACAAATAAGCCGGCAACAGCTTTTTTATTTTCAGCTTTAGCATTTTTATACATTGCCAGACATGCAGCAGGAAGCCCAAACATCATAATTGGAAAATAGCCAGCCATAAAATAACCAGCTGTTTTATCACCTGACATAAAACGGGCAATATCACCATGCACTATAGCACCAGTAATATTTCTAAAATCACCAAAAACAAACCATACCAGATTATTTAGGATATGATGTAAACCTGCCACTAATAATAGTCTATTTAATATACCATAGAAAAATAGACCCGTTGGTCCGGATTTTAATAACCACATACCAACTAAATCTACTCCAAGCTGGATATAAGGCCAGATATAACCAAGACATGTACCTAATAATACGGCGGCTCCTCCTGTAATTATTGGAACAAAACGACTACCGCCAAAAAAAGCTAAATATTCAGGCAAGCTGATCGCTTTATATTTATTATATAATCTGGCAGCTATGACTCCAATTAAAACTCCGCCTAACACTCCGGTATTAATATCTTTATTAATAGTAGTTAAAATAGTTGTCATTATAAAGTAGCCGACTGCTGCTGCAAGTGCTGCAGTTCCATTATTATTTTTAGCTAGTCCCACAGCTACACCTAAAGCGAATAAGAAGGGTAAATTAATGAAAATAGCATTACCCGCATTAGCTATAAACTTTAAATCCAGGATGTCTGGCTGACCTATTCTAAGTAATATTCCTGCAACTGGTAATAAGGCTATTGGCAACATTAATGCACGCCCGAGCTTATGCATGTCATCAAATTTGTATTTCATAATTAATCCTGTCAGCCCACTGCGTGTATAAATTTATTAATTAAAAACTGGCGAATCTCGAAAGTTGTTGATAGATTTAAACTTTTTTGTGCTGCATCTAGACAGTCTTCGTAATTTAAATTTCGAATAAAAGCTTTATTCTCTGCTATAGAATCGATACTCATCGATAATTGATCAATTCCTAAACCAATCAATAAAGGAATTGCCAGTTTATCTGATGCCATAAGGCCGCAAATTGATACAGGACGACTCATTTGTTTAGCCCCTTTAACAACCATATCAATGCCTCTAATTATAGAAGGATGAAAATAATCAATTTGTGCAGCTAATTTTAAGTTTTCTCTATCAATTGCTAAAATATACTGGCTTAAATCGTTGGTTCCAATTGAAAAAAAATCCACCTCCCTGGCAAATATATCACTCATTAGTACAACTGACGGCACCTCAGCCATAATACCTAATTCGATATCCACAGTTACACCATTTTGTTTTTTTATTGCTTCAAATATGTGTTTTACTTCGCGATATTCTTCAATACAGCTAATCATAGGCAACATAACTTTTATATTTGGCTTATTAACCATAGCAACTGCAGTTAATTGATCTATTAATAAATCTTTACGCTGCAGGGAAAAACGAACTCCTCTTATACCAAGTACCGGATTTTGCTCATGTGCTATTTTCAAATAATCAATTTGCTTTTCGCCTCCTGCATCAAGTGTCCTGATTATAACTGGTATATTACCAGCATTAGATACAATATCAGCATATATTTTATATTGTTCCTCTACTGTTGGAGGTACCTTTCGATTTAAAAAAATAAATTCGGTCCTAAATAAACCGATTCCCTCGACCCCATTTAGCATAATGTCTCTTGAGTCTTCTGGATTAGCAATATTAATATAACAATTAATTTGATGTCCATCCTTAGTATAAGCTTTAGCTTTAGCATTTTGTGAATCAATCTGATGTTTATATCGTAGGCTATCTAAATATATATTAACTTCATCTATTTCGTGTGGTTCCGGCGCTAAATTTACATATCCTGCTTTACTATTTAAAACTACCTGAATATTATCAGGAATATCCAAAATAGAGGGATTTACGCCGACTAATAAGGGAATGCCCTTTGCTCTGGCAATAATTGCAGCATGAGAAGTAGCTCCGCCAGCAACTGAAATTAAACCAACAACATTTTTATCAATCATTACCAGATCATTAGGAGTTAACCAATTATCTAATAATATAGTTGGTAGATCATGATTTACTGTTTGTATCTGTTTAGTATTCATAGCTATTAAAATTCGATTAAGTAAATCCATAAAATCATCCTGACGTTCAATCAGTACTGTGCTTTCTGTCTTTGCTAATATATTACAATTATCTGTTATTACCTGTTTTATAGCAAATGCAGCAGATTTATTATTATTAATAATTGACAAACTTTCATCAATTAATGCCGGATCACATAGCATCTGAATATGTGCTTCTAAAATTCCACTATAGATTTGATCATTTTCGGTTAAATTTGCTAAACTGTATTCTATTTCTTTTTTTACTTTGTTTAAAGCTTCATAAAATCTTTTTTTCTCAGTTAAAATATCATTTTTATTTTCTTCAATAATAAAATTTAGCTTACCCTTTTTTTTCAATACTCCACACGCTATGCCAAATGAAGCAGCAATACCATAATACTTATTACCATCTACATGTTTGGGCGAGATCTGATATTGATCCTCTCCAGAGCTATCATAAAGATGAATTAATATATAACTCAAACTCTTAATAATTTCCTCATTAACAGCATAAACATATACACTATCATTTTGATTAACAGCCAAACTCAATAAACTAATTATACTTTTTGCATTTACAGCCTTCTCATCTTTTTTAATCAATATTTCACTATCATATTTACGGGCAACCGAGCTAATTGCAGCAGCTGGCCTGGCATGTATGCCATGAGGGTTGGTAATTAAGATAGGTTTTGATTTTATTAAGTTACTAATTTGTGACTGGTCTT
>JAJFBO010000122.1 GCA_020697025.1 Burkholderiales bacterium | reverse complement strand
TGGCTAAAATTGCCCCATGAATGTTTGGATGCAAAGTTTTTACTCTTCCATCCAGAATTTCAGGAAAATTTGTAACATCAGCTACTGGTATTACTGGTATAGCATTTTTTAATAAATATTCATAAGTTCCGCCAGTAGATAAAATTTCAACTCCTAATTTATGTAACTTTAAAGCAAAATCTAAAATACCAGTTTTATCAGATACACTAATTAATGCCCGTTTAATAGCAATCGACACAGTTTTATCCTTTAATAATCAATAAAGCATTATTATCCCATAATAGATAGGTTAATTTGTGTTATTATACTGCACATTTTTTTGAGAATATTTTATATGTCTGGAATTGTTGTTCTTATTTCTGGTCGTGGCTCAAATTTAGAAGCCATGTGTAATAACACTACATTAATTACGCAAATCAAATTGTAGAACATAAACAATATAAAACCCGTGAAGAGTTTGACAAGCAGCTGGCACTTATTATTGATAGTTATAATCCCGGATTTATTATTTTAGCAGGTTTTATGCGTATTTTAAGTTCATGGTTTGTGAGCCATTACTCAATGCGTTTAGTTAATATTCACCCTTCTTTATTACCTTCATTTATTGGTACTGATGCAATTAAACAAGCATTTGCCACTAAAGTTAAAGTAAGTGGAATTACAATTCATTTTGTAACTGATAAACTTGATCACGGGCCAATTATTGCCCAGGCAGTAGTCGCTGGTATGCCATGTAGTAATGTAGAAGAACTAGCTAATAGAATTCATAAGCTTGAACATTTAGTTTATCCATTTATTATACACAAATTACTTACAGGTAAAGTACAAGTTCTTGATAATGAACTAGTTACAGTTAAAAAAGAAGACTGTGATTTAATAACCTTAAGCGAATTTCACAGTAGCATCTTTTATTAATATGTTTATCCGGCACCTATGAAGTGGTGGATTTTTTCCACCACTAATCTTTAAATTACTATAATGATATATTATTAATATTCCCATCTGCCGGGATGTCGTATTCATGGGTATCAATTGTTGGAACATCCCCATTAGTATCACGTTCTAACTGGTTTAAAATTTCCAGGGAATGTGCATACAGGCGTTGAACTGGTACCGGTTCATTGCTTGAATTAATATATGCACCAACAGAGGGAAATCCATCGACTAAAACCTTATTTCCTTTCTTGGCATAAGTTGTTACAAATTCTGCCAAACGTCCATTGCAACTGATATCTATCCAGTCTGTTCGTCGATTAGCTTTGTTCCCGCTTGATACGGCTACTGAAAAAGTCGCAAAAGAATTGCCTTCAGGATTAATACGTAATTCAGGATCGCGTCCCAAATTACCAGTTATCGTTAGTCTTTTCATAATTATTTCCTTTTCTAAAAACTAAACACATTAAAAAATCTGATAAATTCGCACATTCGTTTATACTCTTTCACGGCTGGGTATAAAATGACAATAGTATTTATAAACTATTGCCTGCCAAATTGGCTGTTTTATTGGCCAAAATAATATTGCTTTATATGACAAATCTGCTGCATGTACTACTCCGAAGTAACGTGAATCATAAGAGTTATTTCCCAGTCCCAACAAAAAATAATCATGCTTGCCTAATATATATTTAGCACCTATTGACAACGGGTTTAAATAAATATTTTTATATTTTATAACTGCCACAGTATTTGGTACTAACTTATTATTTACCACGATTCCACTATTACTAATTTGCACAATATCACCACTTTTAGCAGCAATTTTTTTAAGTAGAAATGGCAATTGACAAGTCTTACTTGTAGTATAAGGTAAACCAAATTTATGTAAAATTTTAATACTTTCTCTATCCCTGATACACACTAATACCAAATCATTTTTATTAAATGTATCTGACTTATACACAAAATAATAGCCTCTTATTTCTGAATTAGTTGGATTGAAATATATGTATTTACTTAGAACATAAATTCCAACTAATAATAAAAGCCCAGATACGCTAATAATCCTATTTATAATAGTCGCTCAAATGGATAAATTACCACACCATCTATTGGCGATAATTTCCAGCATCTATAAATGTATATTGTGAGGCAAAAATCCACAATACTTCTAAATAACATTAGTAATATATTAATCAAAACTTTCTTCAAATTTATCAAAGATAATATCCTGGTAAATATCTTTTTCCGCATCATATTGCAGTATCTGTCGAAGAGCTGTAACTTTTCGTTGTGTAGTATTTTGATAATCGCCCCCTATATCCTTTCTTATCGTCATGTTTTGAATGGAAATAATCCCATTTATAGTAAATCCAATTTCTTTACGGTTTACCCGGGCGCTTACATGATCTGCAATACACCCCTCAAAACGATGTAATGCCTCTTCCACACCATTGGCATGAATGGTTGCAACCCCGCCTGGATGTCCGGTATTCCATGCTTTAAGTAAAGTATAGGCCTCAGCACCACGTACTTCTCCCATAATAATACGTCCAGGTTTAAAACGTAAGGTCGTACGAAGCGCCTCATACATAGAAAAAAACTCATTAATCGTAAAGGCGATTGAGCGAGACGTATCAAATTGTAATTCTGGCACATCTTCTATGATTAACATACGGCTTTCAGGAAATATTTTACTTATTTCGTATAAAATTGCATTGGCCAAAGTAGTTTTGCCTGAACCAGTTCCTCCTGCAATTAAAATATTGAATTTACGCCTTATCCATGAAATAAGCGTATCTCTACTTGTTGCTGATAAAATCCCTTGATTTACAAAATCATCTAATGAATAAACAAGTGAAGAATGCCTACGAATGCAAAATGCCGGAAATACGCTAGCTGGGGGTATCACACCAGTAAATCTATGTCCGTACCTGGGGATCTGGCACTCTAAATACGGGTTTTTATTATGTATAAATTTACCTGTTATACTGGCTAAAACGCTCATAATTGTTTCTGCTTTAGTTGATGACATTTTGACAATTTCAGAACTTCCATCATTCATAATTTTATGTAAATTTTTTAATTGTTCTCCATGACGTTCAACTAAAATATGTCCTTCATAACTACCATCGATGTTTTTATATGGATTTAATATTACTTCTGTTGTTCTTTTGTCTTGAATAACTTCTAAAATCTCAGCCATATCCTTTTCTAAGTGACGTAGAGCATCATTTATTTGTGTCATTTATTTTTACTTTCAAATGGGTTAAGCCTATCGCTGCTAGTTGTTCCCGAATTACTATTAATCCGTTGTACCCCTGCCAAATCAATTGTTTTTTCCAAAGAGTCCCTTTCTGAATTTGCTCCTAAATTTGATTTACCTGTCCCATTTTCATTTATGATACCCATGTTTGAATTTGTGCCAGAAGAATGGTCACCAGCACTAATTTGCCCGCTTAAAGCTGAGGCAAACCAGTCCGGCAATTGCCAAAGCGCCAATGAAATAATCATAGCTGTAGCAAATACTTTGCAAACCACTCCCATTAAAACGGATAAATCAGCATTGACTGCCTGATTAATATCGTTTGCCCAAGTTTTCATCTGTGTGTTTAATACCCCCATAATTAAGCATACTACCAAAAATTTAACTCCTACAGAAATTGTAGTACTTATATAACGCTCCCAATAGTTTCTAGTCCATGTACTTCCAGCAAATCCGGCAAATATAAACCCTGCATATACAATTAAATATGCCTGCATGAATATTTGCATTAAATAATAACAAATAAAAATTAAGACAATAAATAATATTACCTGAATTATTCCCAAAGTTATCTTGATCGTTATATAATCCAGGGATCCGGTTTGATCTGTTGCTGTATGAATCATATCTGCCATACAGGAAAAACTGCTAATTACTGCTGAGGGGCCAAGCGTATTCATACCACTGCCCGGTTTCATATTCAAACTAAAGCCGCCAATACGGCTGCCTAAATTTGATAAAAATTCAATTATACCTCTGTACATCTCAATATTTACCAAATATTTGGCAAAGAAAAAACATAAAACAGTACGGGTAAAAAAGAATACCCATAATTTTTCAATATCACCAGCAAAAACTTTCTTAACTGTTAATTGCCACATAAACTCCATACCAAATAAAATAAAGAAGAATTTTTTGCTAATTGGCTCAATTGTATTTTGCCAGCTTGTTGCAGCATTACCAAATTGCAATAAAATATCATCTAAAATTCCTCCGCCTTTAATTACACATAAATGGGTTTGAGCATAAACGTTTATTATTAATAAACAAATCATAAAGTATTTAATTTTAACCATTCTTTACTATTTCTTAAATTATCAACATGTTACTGCCATTTAATTGTTATAAGCAGCATAAATATCAATTAGTATTGAAAGTAGTTTTTACAAACCACTTTGCCTAACCCCTGCATATAAATCTGTATTATTTTGTTTAGCTAATTTTTCCTCAGCCAATCTTTTTTGTGCACTTTGAGCAAGTAAAAGCTGAATTTGAGCCAAAGTTCCTTGAATTGCTGCTTGCGTCTGAATTGAAGCAGACTGCAAAGCTAAACCAGCTTCTTTTGGATTAGTGTTAAAGTTTTTTATAATATCTTGTAATCCTCTTATTGTTTGTTGTACACCAATCATGCTAGACATAGCTACGCTAAACTGTGAACATAGATCATCATTTACTTGCTTTATATACATTTGTAACTGCTGTTGTTCAGAAACCGAACATAATCGGCAAATTGCTCCTCCAGCATTTGATACGTCCTGCAAACTTTTTAATTCACGAAGCTGTACTGCAATATCTACTGCTTCACCAATTTTAAGTAACCCAGTTGTTATTTTAGTAGTATAAACTCCCATAGTTTTTAAATCCTGGAATTCCTGATAAACATCAGATGTAGGCACAACGGCATATGTATAATTTAGGGACATTCCTAACACCAGGTAACAAAGTGTATTTTTCATCATATTTGCTCTCTTTAAAAATAGTTGTTACTATAAACATCTGGTTTTTACTGTGTCATTGCAATTTTGCTTATAAAATAATTATGATTTTGTATTAATAGGTCTTAAAATAATATCTGCAGTTACCATAATATTAAAAAGATAACCT
>JAJFBO010000121.1 GCA_020697025.1 Burkholderiales bacterium | reverse complement strand
AATGCATTTGAGGCGTGTGTATCTAAAACTGACCATGACCAGTTAAGCAAGGTTTTAGGAATTGCTATTACAGGGAGAAAAGCAGCATGGGTAATTTAGTAAGTTATATAGCTACCTCTCCCGCATTGAATATTGCCCCTACAGAGCAATATTTAATTATACAGCTGGATAACCAGTTTTTTGCAATAGAAGCAAAGTTTATAATTGAAATATCAAACGCACAAACTGTAACACCGGTTCCACTTGGTCCCAATTCAATTATTGGGCTCATGAACTTTAGAGAACAAGTTATTCCGGTTGTAAATATTAGAGCCAAGCTTGGGCTTACTAATAAAACCATTAATGACTGCAAAAGCATAACTATGACATACGAAGGCAACGCATATACTTTTATAGTTGATAAAGTTGGCGATTTATTAGATCTTGTAGAAACAGAAATATCCAATGGAATGTACACATTACACAACAATCAGGTGATAATTTTATCCATTGATACACTTTTAGCTACTAGTTAACCCGCCCTACAAAGAACGAGTTTATTGTTTTTATTAAGCAATTGTGTATAAATGCGTCCATTGTAAGTAATTACTTGAGGAATTAATATGAGTGCTAATGCAAAAAAAGATTTAAGTTACAGAACCGAGACAGACAGCTTTGGGCCATTACAAGTTGAAAGCGATAAATACTGGGGAGCGCAAACTGAACGATCACTAGGCAATTTTAAAATTGGCGGCGAAAGGATGCCAGCCCCTTTAGTGCGCGCACTTGGTATATTAAAAAAAGCAGCAGCAAAAGCTAATATGGACTTAGGCGTCCTCGACAAAAAATTAGGTGATGCAATCTGTAAAGCTGCTGATGATGTTATTGATCTATCTTTACTTGACCATTTCCCTCTGGTTGTATGGCAGACTGGATCTGGTACACAGACTAATATGAATATAAATGAAGTAGTTTCTAACCGTGCTATAGAAATGTTAGGAGGCGAGATGGGCTCAAAAAAACCAGTCCATCCGAATGACCATGTAAATATGGGGCAATCTTCTAATGACACTTTTCCAACCGCTATGCATATTGCAGCAGTTGAACAAATTCACCACGCTCTTATCCCCGCCCTTGAGCACTTGCACAAAGCATTAAAGGAAAAAGCTAAAAAATTTGATAATATTATTAAAATCGGCCGTACACATTTACAAGATGCAACGCCACTTACTCTTGGACAGGAATTTTCAGGCTATGTTACCCAGATAGAATATGGCATTGAAAGAGTAAAAAACACCTTGCCAAGATTATATCAGTTGGCACAAGGAGGAACTGCAGTTGGAACAGGGCTAAATGCTAAAAAAGGTTTTGATGTAAAGTTTGCAAAAGAAGTTGCTGATATTACCAAGTTACCATTTGTAACTGCACCAAATAAATTTGAAGCTCTAGCTGCTCACGATGCAATGGTTGAAGCAAGTGGTGCTTTAAACGTGCTTGCTACCAGTCTGATGAAAATTGCTAATGATATCCGTTTACTTGGGTCAGGGCCACGCTGTGGGCTTGGTGAATTAAGCCTCCCAGAGAATGAGCCGGGTTCATCAATTATGCCAGGTAAAGTAAATCCAACCCAATGTGAAGCACTGACTATGGTGTGCACACAAGTTATGGGTAACCACATGACAATTACAATTGCCGGATCAAATGGTCACTTCGAATTAAACGTATTTAAGCCAGTGATAATTTACAACTTATTACAATCAATAAGATTGATTGCTGATGGATGTGTTAGCTTTACTGATAATTGCGTTGTCGGAATCGAAGCTAATGTTGAAAGAATTGAATCACTACGTGATGAATCTTTAATGTTAGTTACTGCACTTAACCCTCATATCGGTTACGATAATGCTGCAAAGATTGCTAAAAAAGCACATAAAGAAGGTACAACATTAAAGGCTTCAGCTATTGCACTTGGCTTACTTACTGAAGAGCAATTTGATAAGTGGGTGAGACCAGAAAGTATGATTGGACCAGAAGACTAGAGCATCTTTCACCTAATTCGTCAATTTTGCTATAGGTTATTTTTGTTAAGTAACAATGGAAATTTATGCCATGATGCCGGTACATCATAGCATAAATTTTCTGAAGTTAATTGACAAAAATAACCATAGCCCATAGGGTTGCGGTTAAATTTATTGCCCACGTCGTTAGAGAATTCGCGTGTAGGAACCACTACAGCTTATTCTCTTCCTAGTGGAACAATAAATTTAACCAGCAACAAAACTGACTAATTAAGTGAAAGATGCTCTGCATGCAAATATATAGCAGATACATAGTTAAAAGCCTATTTATGCCGACAGTGGTGATTACTATTACCCTGACCTGTATAATATGGCTTACACAATCTTTGCGTTTTATTGACTTAATTGTCAATAAAGGCTTAGATGTTAGTACATTTTTGTATCTGTCTTTATTACTAGTCCCGTCATTGCTAATGGTTATATTACCCATCGCACTCTTTATTGCAGTGCTAATGGTTTATAATAAGTTAATTACTGATAGCGAAATGATAGTTTTAAAATGTGCTGGGCTTAGCCGTTTGAAATTAGCAAGCCCAGCGCTAATTGTTTCGGCAGGAGTTTGTATATTAGTATACTTAATCTCATTGTATTTCCTTCCAGCGTCCTATCGGGAATTTAAAGAGACCCAAGCTTTTATACGCAACAATTACGCTTCCTTACTATTACAGGAAGGAGTATTTAGCACCCCAATTAGAGGACTTACCGTATATATAGAATCACGAGGTAGAGATGGCATGCTAAATGGTATATTTGTCCATGACAGCCGCGATCCTGATAAGCCAGTTACTTTCATGGCGCAGGAAGGAAAACTGGTAAAATCCGATACCGGTCCGCGTTTTGATTTGGTGAACGGACAAAGACAAGAAATCGATAAAATGCATGGTAACCTTACCGTTCTTAATTTTGATAGCTATCCTATGGATCTCAGTCTTTACACAAAATCAATACAAAGGGATACACGCACCCCGGAAGAATTATATGTTACTGAACTGCTGAACCCATACAATTTTGACCCGAAGATGCAAAAGAAGTACTTATCAGAAGGACATTATAGAATAACATGGCCGCTATTTACTTTTGTTCTTACACTGATTGCCATTGCAGCATTATTTTCCGGCCAACTTAACCGCCGTGGCCATTGGAAGCGCATCCTTGCATCAACAATTATTGGTGGAATTGTGATTATATTAAACTTTGTTGCAAAAGGCGTAGCGACATCAGCTCCATCAGTTGCATTTTTAATGTATTTAAACGTGCTCATTCCAATTGCTATATGCATGCATATAATATTAACCAACCGGATTATTAATAACATTCCCGCAGTTAATTGGTTAATCGCAGCAATAAAACCCTTAAAGAAAAAAGCTTCATCGTGAAAATACCTTTTACATTATCAAGATACATTGGAAAGCAGTTCTTGACCGGAGTTGCTATTGTACTTAGCGTATTAGTTACATTGATAATACTATTTGACACGCTCGAGCTGATAAAATCAGCTTCTTCTAAGAATGTACCGTTTGGTGTAATTATAGAACTAGTCTTTTTAAAATTACCAACTATCATACAGAAAATTATACCTTTTGCCATATTGCTTGGCGGGATATTAACTTTCTCGCGCTTAACCAGAACATCCGAGCTTATTGTAGCACGTGCAGCTGGTGTTTCAGCATGGCAGTTTTTGGCACCAGCAGTAATTATATCATTTGGCTTAGGCTTTTTCATCATGACAGTGTTTAACCCACTGGCAGCAATAATGCTTTCAAGGTTTGAACAAGTTGAAGCTAAATACATGAATAACTCTAGCAGCATGCTTTCCGTTTCCTCTACAGGTTTGTGGCTGAGACAAAAAAATAAGCTAGATAATGGAAAAACGGTAATCCATTCTTTACGAGTTGAGCATGAAAATATGGAGTTATTTGATGTTACAATCTTCATGTTTGGGGAAAATAATAAATTTATACAACGTGTAGATGCCCCTACAGCAAAACTTGAAGATGGTTACTGGGATATAAATGATGCCATTCTTACTATTCCCGGCAAACCCGCTGCCAGCAGAACAGATTACCGTCTAAAGACTGATTTATCAAAACATCGCATACAGGAGAGTTTTGCTTCACCTGAAACTCTATCATTTTGGGAATTACCAGGGTTTATCGCTACATTACAAGAGGCAGGATTTTCAGCTTTACGCCATTCCTTGCATTGGCATAGCATACTTGTAACTCCATTCTTCTTAAGCGCCATGGTGTTCTTTGCTGCCGCATTTTCGCTACGCCCACCAAGACAAGGTAAAACCGGGGCGCTTATGACCGGTGGCATATTAGCAGGATTTATTATTTATTTCATGTCTGATTTGGTAGCTGCAATTGGGTTATCTGGCAGTATTCCTGTAGCAATGGCAGCATGGGCTCCTGTTGGGGTCAGCATGCTACTTGGAACGGTACTAATGTTACATTTAGAGGACGGTTAAAAGTAGATGACATATATCATCAATATTGCTAATATCCGCGCCGTTTCAATGGTTTAATTTTTTTTAATGTTCAAATGGCTTACTTTTTAAGGTTATTATCTTTATCTATATTGTTTAGCTTTGTTGCTATTAATTCGCCCTTATCGAAAGA
>JAJFBO010000120.1 GCA_020697025.1 Burkholderiales bacterium | reverse complement strand
TTATATCAAGCCTTTGATGGCTGCGGAATAATCAAATCACTCTCACACCCAAATATTTTTGTGAGACATCCATTAGTATTTTTGATGGAAGCTGCGGATGATATATGTTATCGCTTACTCGATCTGGAAGATGCACATAAAATCGGAGTTGTTGATTATTCTGAGGCCGAAAGGCTTTTATTACAGATCATTAATGTGCGGCGAAGTGATTTAGGTTTTGTCCAGAACTCATTAGCTTTTTTGAGTATAGAAGATAAATTTGCCAGGTTACGTTCTTATGTAATCAATATCCTGATAAATCAGGCTGTAAGTAAATTTATTGAATATTATGATGATATTATGAGTGGAGATTATACCAGGTTGATTATAAATGGTAAATTATATGGATTAGTAGATTTAATAATTAATGAACCTACAGAATTAAGCGATGCATTGCGTGAAATATATAAATGCGTGCAGCAAAATGCTTATGGATATCGTCCTGTAATAGAAATTGAATTAGCTGGATATGAAATTCTTGGCTATTTACTAGATCAATTTATTTCTGCAGCAATTGGTACAAATTCAAAACGCTTTGATAAATTAATGCAATTATTACCCGAAGGAGTAATGCGAAACGGATTTGATCCATCACTGCGCGTAATGATTATTATTGATTATTTATCTGGAATGACAGATAAATCTGCCTATAGCTTATATCGTAAACTAAAGGGTATCGATTTCCCTAACGTAGGATAGCTTTTAAACTTTAATAATCTAAAAGCAATTTATATTTTAAATACTTAAGTTTTTTTATCAGTATTAGTTTTTAGTTCTTGTTTTTGATATTGTTTTTGGCCGCTTGTCCACGTGGGTGGATTACTCACCGGGAAAGATTCTTGCGCTGATTCTTTGGCTAGTTGATCCATATTCCTTATTTTGGTATCCATGCCATTGTGTTTAATTTTTGGTTGCTGTTTGGATTCTTCTTTTCTGTCCGGATCGGGTTGGTGGGGCTTATCCGGGCCGCTTGGCCACACAGGAGCATCGCTTGCCGGGAAAGATTCCTTACCTGCTTCATCAATTAGTTCATCTACGGTTTTTTTATTCATAATATGTTTCCCCTAAATTTATTATATTTTCATTGATATTATACTATTTTACAATATGTATTGCAAGGATTAATTTACCCATAATTTTTAGGACAAACTAAATGTTACAGTTTCTATAGCTATAGATTGCGGCTAAACATAGATGCGAGGTAGATATAAGTTATGATGAAGATTGGTTTACAGTCACATTTTACCGGAGTAGGTTGGATAATATACCGGAAAAATACCCTTTAAATCCGGAAAAATACCCTGTAAACTATCTTGTAAGTTATTTACAGGAACAAAGAACTCCAAAATTATCCAGCAGGCAAGTCCAAAGAATGTTATGGATACTTGAGTGCATTCAGGAAAATCAATATAATCGTCAGAAGTTATCGGAGATTCTACAATTATCTACGGATACAATTAAAAAATATATAGAAGCTTTGACAAAATTAAAAATGGTTGAATTTGTTGGAGCTGCTAGAAATGGTTATTATAAAGTTACAGATAAATTGCAGCAAATTTCATCAGTTTACCTGCCATAATAAGACTGTAAAGTTTGTCAACTTGCCAATCCCTAGTTTTAATTAGAGATTTCACAATGATAAAAATATTATAATTTCAGTAACTGGCCGCTTAATTCATAATATATATTAGGCTTAAAAAATTTATATAAAAACATTATATTTTTTATCTGTTATAATTATTCCTTAAATATAATTATCCTATATTATTTGAAAGATATAATTATGAAGAAACTTATTTTATCATTATTAATTGTTACTGGCTTGCTTACAAACTTTGCGCAAGCAATAAGTTGTCCAAATATTCCTGCTAATGAAGCAGGGCCAATAAAAGATAGTAATGGTCACATATGGCAAATTATAAAGCACATACCCCCAAACTATGATTCCTATGAGGTAATTTGGAATAAGACTAGGGATAGTGCGCACTATTATAATATTGTGAATGGCGCGCCTGTTTGTATTTATTCATTGAGGCTGCTAATGATCCAAGCACAATTAATGGGGAATAATGTACATTACATTTGCAGTGATTTTCATGATAAAGTCCATAACCTATGTGCTACAAATTCTTTTACAGAAGATCCGGATACTGGTGGATAAACTTAAATAATTATTAATAAAAAAACAGCTTTATAAAAATTAAATTATAATAATTACTAATTAGTACTATCTTTTAATTTATAAAAATCAGCAATAAATTTCATAACATATATATTAATATTTTGCCTAAAAATACATGTTTGTCTTCAATAACTGGTAAAATTATGAATGTTATACATGATGTATAAGAATTTATATATTTTTTTAGAACCTAAGGCAGATATAGTATATACAAATATTTGGAAAAATTTTATTAAACTTTTTAATTGCCGCACCTTCTTTAGCTTAATTTACCCACGTAAGCAAGCACCTAATATGCTGTCTAACTTATTGCTAACCTGAAATTATACATGAATAATCTCAATTTAATTATTTTAAGCACTATTTTGCTACTAAATATAATTTTTATTATTATAATATTATTTAGAAATAAAACGCATGGTAATCCAGAAAAAATAGTTGAGCTAAACAACCAGTTAACCAGATATGCTGTTGAGGCAGAACATGGCTCAAGAGAAAGAACCACTTTAAACAGTATACTTGAAACATTTAAATTAAAAAATCAGGAGTTAAAAACTGCGCTGGAGCACACTACAATAGAGCGCAATTCACTTCTAATTCAGATTGAACGTTTAAATATCGAAAATAGTAATTTGAAGCATGCATACACAGGCCTTGAAGAATTATTAGTTAAGCTTAGGCAAGATTTAAATAGCGAGTTTACTGCACTTAAAAACCAGGCAGTCAACGCTTTAAAACTTGAAGCAGGTGTGTCCCTCCGAACGATTGGTAAAGAAGAATTAGTAGCGCCTTTGGATAAATCGCTAAGACAATTACAAAACGATATCATAGCTTTACAAGCTGAAACAAAGGCAATGAATCAATCATCAAACGGCCTAAATCAAACAGCTCAAAATCTGGCCGAAGCATTAGTTAAGGATAATAAGAAAAAAGGAAATTTTGGTGAATTAATTTTAGCTAATATTTTAGAAAGTGTTGGACTGCAAGATAAAATATCATACATAGAACAGGAAAACGTTAAATATGATGGAGATCGGCATATTCCGGATATGGTTATTAATTTACCAGATAACCGGGCATTAATAATTGATAGTAAAAATATAATTGGTGCCAGTTATGAAAGTATTGTTACAGGCATTGATAATTCATACAATGTACATAAAGCATTGGAGAGGGCTATTAATGATTTGGCAGGTAAAAAATATGCCTTGGCAATTGAACATAATTTGGGTAAACAGGTTTTTGAATATATGATTTTATTTATTCCTAATGAAAGCTTATTTAATCAGATATTGGAGCAGGAGTATCAAAACCCGCAAAATTTAATTGATAAAGCATATAAACATAAAATTATTATAGCTGGACCATCTACTATACTTATGCTAGTAGCATTAATTGATAAAATGTGGCGAACTGCCGAAACTGATGAACGCTCACTTCATATTATCAAGTTAGCTAACGAATTATCTGCCAAGTTTAAAACCACTTTGGATAATCTGGCAAAATTAGGAAATAGTTTAAAAACCAGTGTAAATAGTTATAATGATTTGATTGGCAGCTTTGATAATGGAGAAACCAGAAGCGCTATGTGTAAATTAACAACTTTGGCCGGGCATAAAGAATTAAATATTACTCATGAAAGTTTAGATATTGCTATTCGCACCCCGGCTTCATTATCAATTAGCGAAGACTTAATTATTTCTACGCATACGCATACGTGGCAAAGAGAAATCAATCCTTAAATTAAAAAATTATTTTATGCAAAACAATATATTATTTTTTCAAAGCACTTCTATTGGCGGTAATAATAGCCAGCCTGGTTTATTTGAAATGCTTTTATCTCATTTAGATGCACTTGAACTAGATATATTCGAGAGCCAGCAGGTTGTCGTTCCCAATTTGGCACTTGCATCATGGTTAAAAGATCAAATAGCTATAAAGCATGGTATTTGTGCAAATCTTGATTGTGTAATATTACCGGGGACTATTTTAGATAATATTTATTTTGCGAATAATCCAGATTTTTGTGCATTTAATTTCTATGAAGCAAGATATATAATTTATGATTATTTGTGTCATACAAAGCTTGACGATGCTGATGAATTAAATAGCTATATATATACTAACGGAAGTTTAGATAAGCTTAGGGTTTTTCAATTAGCCCTGCAATTACAAAAGATTTTTGATGAGTATATTTATTTACGAACTGAAGATTTAATTAACTTGGACAAATCCACAATAAAACCGTGGCAGAAAAAAATACTCAGGCATTTGTTTATTAAAATTGGTAATGATAAAACGTTTCTTGATATATATAAATATCTTATGACTGCTTCTCTTGATTCAATCAAATTACCAAAAAATATTATGATATTTGGGCTCACTAGTATTTATCCTTCACAGTTACAATTAATTAGCCGCTTATCAGCTAAATCAAATATTTATTGGTATTATCAAACTTCTTCATATGAATATTATGGCGATTTATTAAGTGATAGGGCTAAAAGCAAGCTGGAACAAAAATTACTTAA
>JAJFBO010000119.1 GCA_020697025.1 Burkholderiales bacterium | reverse complement strand
TTGGATTAGTTAATAATTGTTTATTTTTATGATTTTCTATTGCATCAATTAATTCGTCCTTACTTTTTCTAATCACACACATTGCTTCGCCAGTTATTGCATCGTCGTAGCTTATTTCGCCCTTTAAGTTATCAATATCATTATTAATAAAATTTAATTTTGCATATTGTATTAATTGGCGTGTTTCGGCAATCTCACCTATGTGTAAAGTTGTAATTCTATGACCATTTATAGTATGGCCAGTTATTTTTTTTCGGATTCCCTGAATTGTAGTCATCTGAGCACTTTTTGGCAGCCCTTGCTTATTAGTGAAATCATAACTCATTGTGGCTGAAGTGTTTAAATTTTCATTTTGGGGATCATCTGTTGATTGCCAAAAAAGCACAAATTCAGGCATTCCTTTTTTTGGAAAAAAACATGCGCCAAATTCAGGCTGCATCACTGCCTGAGCAGTACTCATACATACTACTAAAAGTAAGTTAACCAAATATATTCTTGAAATTTTCATAGCAATAACCCTCAAAAGTCATTTTTAATTTGCTATAGCAAAATCTGCCATATAGCAATAGTATAGCCTCTTACAAAAAAAAATGCAACTATTACACAGGACAAACGCAACTAAGTTATACATTATTGATTCAATTAGCTAATTTATCAAAACGCAATACCCCAAACTAGTTTAGCACGCTGTTTTAAAACAATATTTTTTTGATAAATTTATAGTATTATTTATTGGCAATCTTGTAATTATAGATGCATTAAACTAAATTATTAGTAATTAGTGCAAAAATAAACTGACAATTATATTATTACGTACATTCTATGAGCTTATCATTTTTATTTCTCTATAATTTTATGATTTCTTTAATTTTTTCATCATCTTCCTTAAATATTACTTTTAGATAACCATCAATCATATCAACCCCTGGTTTATCACCAGTTACCATAAATAATTTAGTATAACCCATTTCATGTAGTTTTTTGGCTACCTCAAGCCCATCTCCCAAAAATTTTCTACCCCTGCCTTCCCTATCATAATAATTACGATCAAGTATAATTTTAGTATTTCGTGGATATTGGGCAATGTCTTCCAAAAAACTATTTGGTTCATAATATGCATCAATAGCAAGTTCCGGTAATCTCAGTTTCCAATCCCTTATAAACCACCTTGAATCATCTACCCAAACTATATCAACTTTCTTGCTGCCTGGCTTAATTTTTTTATCCAGATTTATTGGAACTTTAAAAGCTAATTCTTTTGGTAAAATCTTAACATATAAATCCGCAGCATGTTTTCGCACTTCAAGATTAGCGTAATGACTCGTTACTAAGGTAGAACGTTTAATTTTGGTTTGTTCTATTACTTGCAGCCCATTTATATCTTGATTTAATAACTCATAATCGGTTAATAAACATACTTTGTTTTTTTCTTTGGCAGGCATTGAATTAATAAAATTGACCACTTCTACTCCAGCCCAAAAATGTCTAACCTTTAATTCTGGTATTTTGACCAGAATATCGGTAAGTCTTGAATCCCACGCGCCATGAATTGATGAATCATCATCTAAAATTAAGATTATGTCATCTTTAGTTATTTTAATTTCTTCAGCAATCCATAAAGGTGAATGAATTCTAGGAAATTTTATCAAAACACTAGTTCTAACTCCAACCGTAGAAAAGAGTTGAAATTCACCAAAATTGCGTTTAACAGTTTCGTGAATCTGGGTTAATCCAATACCAAAACCATGCTCTTTACCTTTAGTTACAGTAATGCCTTTTTCTATTTTTTTAACTAATTCTGGCGGTATACCTTTGCCATTATCAGTTATAGTAATCATTACCCACTCATTATCAGCATTTAAGCTTAAGTCCACTACTCCACTGGTTTTATTTTCCAGCGCCTCTACTGCATTATTAATTAAATTGGATAGCATGCGCTTAAATTGTCCTGGTTCTACCTGAATAAATGCAAAATCAGCTTGGGGTAGAAAATCAGTATTAAAATTAACTGTATTAAATTCGTATCTTTTTTCTCCCAAAATTTCAAGCATTGCTGTAGAAGCTAGTAACGGCTCAGCCACTTCATTTTCGCTATCCTGGTTTTTATATTGATTTAGCATGTTGTGGGCGATATCACTAATTCGCATGGAAGCTTTACGTAGTGTGATACGTTCTGCCTCTGGCATTATACTACTAGATACATCTACCAAGCGTCTAAGACTCGATAATGGCGAGCGTATATCATGAGCTATTTGACCTATAAATTTTCTGAACAATTCCTGTTCTGTTAATATAGCTTTTTGTCTTTCATTTTCTAATTTTTGCTTTTGTAACTCATTTTCCAGCTTAAGGCGTTCGGCTTCTTTCTCTACTGCTTTCTTTTCTGCTGCCTCTTTTTCTAAAAGCATTTGCTTCATTTTATTTTCTGCTTCTAATTTGGTATTTTCATGTTTTAAACGATCTGCTTCTTTTTTTACAATAATTTTTTCTTTTTCTGTTAATAACTTTTCTTTCTCAATTAAAGCAGCTTTATTAGCGGCCGCCTCAAATTTTAATTGTTCTGCTTCTTTCTGTGCCGTAACTTCAATAGAGGTTCCAACTACACCAATAATTTCATTCTTTTTATTGCGTAGTGGTGCTCTGGTTGCGGAGTAATATCGGAATTTTCCAGTTGTAACATCAATAATTTTATCTTCTGTTTGTAGACTTCCGCCAGTTTGAATTACTTTATCAAGAACCATTTGAATATTATCTGCAATAGATTTATCTTTATACATTTCGTAGGGAGTTTTGCCAATAAGCTCTGATTTACTTAAGGCTCCAGCTCCTTTCATAACTAAAGTATTTAAACCTATCGTATGTCCATTTGTATCTAACCAATAAAATGGAGCTGGAATTAATTCAGCTATTGATTCCAAATATTCAAATATAGGTTCTTTTTTCTTCATTTTTTTATCTCTCATAAACTTCTGGTCACTTACATTCGAAACTATTTTAGCTGTAATTTCTGGCCAAGTAAAATTCAATTTATCTAATATTAAGTTTGTCTTATCTTGAAGCACTATAATTTGAGTTAAATTTTTCAAGCTAATTTCTTCTAACCACATCTGATGCAGCATAAACCTTTCAATTCGTTCATGATTTATCTTGTTGTTTAACTTTATTAGCATAGCATCAATAAATTCATCAAATGCAACCGTTTTTATATTTAGATTATTGCATTGTGAGAATAAATTAGATAAATTGTAGATACGTGGATTAGCAACATGATAAGTTTTATTAATTAATTGTATTTTGTCAAATAATCTTATAATTGCTAATGAAGTATAATCTACTGGAGATATTTCAACTTTTGCGATTTCCTCTGGAATTATACCCATATCTAGAATTGTTTTTACTCGTATAAAAAAAGCATTTTCTTCAATATTCTCTTGATTTCTATAGTTTTTTGAGTTTATAGCTAAATTACCGACACGATAAATATTGCTATTTACACCTGATTTACGATACTTAATTGTAGCTAACTCACCTTCATATTTGGTTTTATTATATACATTACCTGGTTTAAGATTAGTTTGCTCATCATTTTCCGTCCAAATACAATAATGATAGTTAGGTATATAACAGTTTGTGAGTACACTCAAAGTTGATATATAATGAAAATCTTTAAGCTTTGTCTGCTTTGCCAATTCAAGTAAATTGATTGTTGCTTGTACATTGATACGGTAAAATGTTGAATAATTTCCATAATGTTTAACTAATGCTGCAGCATGAATAATGCTATCTATACTAATGATCAATTCTTTATAATGTTTATTTTGTATATCTAAATCTGGTTTTTCAATATTTGCAGCAAACACTATAATTCTGCTTCGGTATTGCTCTAAACCAATGTCAAAATAATACTTGAATTTTTTATTTACTCTATTAAATGCTTCACTATTTGACCCAGCTCTAATTAACAAATATATTCTATACTTGGTTTCATTTAATAACTGATATAAAATATGACAGCCAAGATGGCCAGTAGCACCTGTTAATAATACATTATTAATATTTTTTAGCTGATCAGTAAAATTTATTTGTTTGACTTCTTGTAAATAGTCAGCCTTTTTTTTCTGCATTTCTATATTAATTTTATATGAAGATAACTTTTCATATACTGATTTAATTTGTTTTAATTTATTATATAGGCTGATGTTATAAGGTGGTAAGCTGGCTATTTTAGCAGGAGTTCGGAGTTTAAATATGTCATTTAAGGAAATTTTAAACTCTTGTTGTAGCCTATAGAGCAATTTAATTGCCAAAATACTGTTTCCACCAAGTTTAAAGAAATCCTGTTTAATTCCAACTTGATCAGCAGGTAAATTTAGAATTTCGGCATATATATTACATATTTTAAATTCTGCAATATTGCGAGGAGATAAATAGTCATTATTTAAGGTTATTTGATATTTTGGAAGTGCAGATTTATCCAGTTTATCAATGGATGTTAACGGTATTTTTTTTATCCAAATTAATGCGTTTGGTATCATATACTCAGGTAATTGAGTAGCCAAGTAAGATAAAATTTCTTTCTCGTTAAGCTCTAACAATGCTACATAATAAGCAACAATATATTTATTTTCAAGCTGTGTGTTATTTTCTGATATGCATTTCTCAACAATTACAACTGATTGTTTAATACCTTTATAGTTATTTAAGACACTCTCTATTTCAGACAATTCAATTCTATACCCCCGTATTTTCACCT
>JAJFBO010000118.1 GCA_020697025.1 Burkholderiales bacterium | reverse complement strand
TGTGAAGTGCGTCCAGATGATTATATTATGAGCGCTGGAATGGGCGTTACTTATGGAGACTATACTATAGTAGCCGGATTATATTTAACTCCAACATCTAATGTTTTTACTGGTCTATAAGGTTTTAGCAGATGCGATCATTTAACAAAGGTATAACTGTAATTGATAGTATGTTTGCACTTGTCTTATTAGGTAGTGCTATTATTGGGTTTAATACATTTATGCAAACTGACTTTCGGCATAAAAATGCCAAACAATTAGCTTCAGAAACAGAAGTATATGCTGAAATATTTGCAAAATATATGAATGATCATTTTACAGATTTAGTGCAACAAAGTACCTCACAAAATATGGTAATACTAAACCCGGGATCACTTGGTACTAGTTGGCCGCAAGATGTAGCAGAATCTAATCTATTTAGACAAATACCATGTGTGACAATTGTAAAAAATCCTGCAACAGGCAATCTGGAGGCTTTATTGTATTATGTAGGAGGAAAATATCAAAGTCCTGGTGAAAAAAGATTATTGGTTAATGAAGCAGCAATGATATTAGGCAACAAAGGTGGTATTTTAGCTGGCGGCGTGGTTAGGGGAAACTCAGGCTGGAGTATCCAATCCGGATCACAGTTTTTAGCAGGGGCAGACCAATGTGGCGGCTCAGTTGCAGAAAATAGTTTGGCGGTTAATATTGATTTATTAACTAATTGGAATCAAACTACTCAACCGTATACTTCAATTACTAAAGCAATAGATCCGGGAGATCCAACTGTCCCAAAGACATTGCCCGGACATTTAATAAACAGTAATACATCCAAGGCAAACATAAATTTTTCTGATAATACGGGAGTAATACTTGATAATTCAAATCCAGACAGTCCTGTTAAATTTCATATGGGGTATGGAGCTGGCTCACATCAGGCTGCCTTAAGTGTAGACGGGGCCAGAAATGTTACTACTTTAGTTGCTGATACTATACAAGCATACCAGCGAGGCCGGATTGGGGATCCATGTCAATCAGGTGAAATTGGTAAAACTATAGTAGATGCAGGTGCACAAAGTTCAGATGCTTATCAACTATTAGCACGAGATACTTTGGTATGTACCCAAAATGCAATGTTGTGTGGAGAAAATGCTTCTTGCTATCTACCAAGTATTACAAATAGCATAAAATTTCAAAATAATAGTGTTGGTATACAAAATTCAGCCGGAAATTTTAAATGCCCCCCAGCAATACCATTTGCTACTAGTGTAAGTGCAACTGGTGGTGGTTCTTCCAGTGTCAGCCCATTATCTAAAAGTATTGCTGGATACACTGTTACTATGGGATATACTTTGACAACTTCTAATGCCATTATTACTAGTGTGACTTGCTCAAATATGCCGGTTTATACAGTAAATTAAATGTATTAAAATTTTAAGCTTCATAGTTATATTGTTGGTTCTATGCTATATTATTCAGATGAATTAGCCTCTATACCAATATATAATACATAAGGATACAATGCCTTACAAATATTGGAAATAAGTGGTCAATTCATAAATAAAGCTAGTATTACAGTTGTAATGATGCATATAACTCTTTAATTCTAGGTTAATAAATGGCGAGTCAACCAAACTAATAAATTTTTTATAGGAAATATTATGCAAAAACGATTTTTTAAATTAATCGGTCTAATGTTAGTTTTACTATGGGTTATACCCTATAGCAATGGAGCCTTAGGTAATAATTCACCTTCAGGAAGTAACTCAGCAACTGGTGACCCTGTATCTTCAGTTTGGGTAAATAAATATCCACAACTAGCTAATATGCAACAAAAAATATCGTCAAATACTAATAAAATACCGCCTTCGAAAAAACCTTTCGTAGGTAATATTACTAATCAGTTCGGCATAAGGGATGATATATTAAGAAATATTGCACAATCTATTCCTGCAGCTAATGAATCAGCGTTGTATCATGCTTTGAAATATGCACAGTACAGTCAGGCAATATATTTATTCAAGGATAAAAATGGAGCCTTTCAGAATATGCAGGATATGATTTATGCAATAGATTGCCTATCTAATAGCTACGGCATGATTAACACACATAACTTAATCTTAAAAAATATAGCCATAAAAAAAGATAACCAATTTAGGCTTACTCAAGTAAGAAAGACTGAGCAATTATTAGCTTTTAATATTTTCAAGTTAGATAATAAAGCAGTAAATAATGATTGTCATATAGGCGGCAAATATTAATGAAAATATTATTCTTTATTTTATTGTCATTCTTAACAATAAATACATTTGCAGTTCCCAGGCCAACTATACATTTAATACACATTAATGGTATAGATACCGACTTTGAAGAGGCAGGTCAGAATTTAACAGCGTTAAAAAAACAGCATTCCAATTAACTCGAACATTATAGACTGGAAGTTAATTTATAATCCAACACACACTGGATTCGTTAATATGTTAAGTAGCTTTTGGGACACTATGCAGCAAAAAGCTAATGAACAAAAGATTGTTACAATTGATGATTATGTAAATTCTTATATGGAAGCACATGATTTACATTATCCGGTTGATAGTCCAGAATATAATGCTCTAAAAAGTCAGATGTTACTTGCTTATGAATCAGCATTTAATGCCGCTGCAGGAGATAATTTTCCAGCTATTATAGCACAATTCATACAAAGTTTTCCGCCCCCAGCATCTAATGATTACTCAAAGACTGAAGATTTTTATCTATTAATTCCACATTCTCAAGGCAATTTATATGCCAATGATTTATGGGTGGCTTTGACTTCAAAGTACAACATGGCATCGGCTAGGGTGGCAGTTTTTGGTATTGCCAGTCCTGCAAATTCTAATAAAGGAGATTGGATAGCTAAAGCATTAATCCAAACGGGATTGAAAAATATAACTAGTTACATTACATCAGCGAATGATTTTGTTATAGGGGGTTTAAATGTATTGTATCCCTTATTGCCATCAAATATTAATATACCTTTTTCAAGTACTAATCCACTAGGACACAACTTGATATCTACATATTTAGCTGATGTAAATAGCCTTAAGCAAATTAGTACCATGATTGATATGGAAGCATATTATTTTTTAGTCTTACTAGCACGAACTAACTATTTTGAAAGGTAAACATTATGAGCTATATTGAAAATAATTTAATTAACGATGAATCTATTATACAAAAGACTAAACCACATTGGGTTTTGTTTCTAGGGCCAGCCATAACTATCACTTTAGGACTTTTAATACATTCGTCAGTTGGGAATTTTTTAGCATTCATAGGTCTGTTATATGCTATAAGAGGATTTATTTTGTACACAACATCTGAGTTTGGAATAACAAATAAACGTGTGGTAGCAAAATTCGGATTTATTAAACGTATTTCACTTGAAATAATGTTAAGTAAAGTGGAAGGAATTTCTGTTGACCAATCTATTTGGGGTAGACTAATGGGTTATGGTACTATACGAATAAATGGGATGGGAGGAACTAGAGAACCAATCCCTTATATTCCTAATCCATTACAATTTCGGCGTATTTTACAAGAGAGAATAGAAGAAATTGATAAAAGCATAATAGCCTAAATTCTTAATATCTGGAAAATGCTTTTATATGTTTTAGAATTAATGGTTTATCAACATAGTAGATATCCATCTTTATTAAAAATTTTGTAATGCCTTTAGATAGTGGGAAAATTTGTTTTATAAAGAAAGTATTAAAATGTTTAAAAAAATTATATTTTTCATATTAGTGAGTTTATACGTTGATGTATATGCCCAAAGCCTTATTGGTATTGACAATGTGGTACAGCCTATACCACAGAACTCTATAGGTTCACCACCTGCTACAAAAAATACATTAGATTTAAAGTATGCAGCATTTGATTATCAAATGAACCCAACCGAATTTTCTAACTTACTGGAACAGTATAGCTTATCTAAAAGCTTACCATTAAACTCATCAAAAAATATTGTTTTGCTCGCCCGGGTTAATACTAAAGAGTTTAATATACTTCAGCAAAAATTAAGCAAAGAATTTTCTACTAAGTATACTGGAAGTAGTAGATGTGCAGTAACCAATGGTTTATGCGGAGGTGGTGGAAGTACACAACTTTCGAATACATCTGATTCTAAAATAGTTAAAGTAATGTCAATTCAGTTTAAAACAGATACTGCTAATAAAGATATTTCAGTAAGAGTTATTTCTGACAAAACTACAAGTGATTTGCCAAAACTACCTGGAATAGCGTCACTTCATTCTGAGGCATTACTTACAGCAGTAAAGAATAAGAATTATGTATTAATTTCCCAAGTTTCAGTACATGGAATACTTTACGGACAAATTATTTTAGTTTCTTTTGATAACCCGAACACCCGTGTATCTACATTTTAGCAGGAAACATCAAAAAAGTTAACTAGCTTAAAGCCAGGTAGGTAATTTTTAACTATCTTGCTAAATTTTAGTTGGTTAAACATGTATTCACTAACCTTTGGTATTTACCCATTAGTTAAATATGTGTTTAGAGTAATAATTCGTATAGTTTCAGATAGTCAGGCAATATCACTATGATATAATTGGTTAATATAAGAATAGTCTGCTTATAAAGTAGTTTATTATAATGTTAAATACTTACTAAATGGGAAACAGTATAAAATGCCTCAAGTTGAAGTCGAAATATCCGATAATGGCATTAAAAGCCAGTTTAATGCGTATAAAATAGCGGAAGCATTAGCAGAATTGGT
>JAJFBO010000117.1 GCA_020697025.1 Burkholderiales bacterium | reverse complement strand
CTTTACATAAAAGACCAGGGCCACTTGTTTTGGCATTTATATTAGCAACTGGTTCTAATGCCCGGATTAAAACAGCACAACCAGCCCCTTCTTCTTCAGTTACTACATTCATGCAGTGATGTATGCCATAAATCAAATATACATATGCAAAGCCTGCTTTCCCAAACATAATTTTAGTTCTATCAGTCAGACCTTTTGCCGAATGAGCAGCTAAATCATGGGCGCCAATATATGCTTCTGTTTCAACAATCCTGCCAATCATTTCAATATTATTATATTTATGTATCAGGTATTTGCCAAGCAATTCGCGGGCAACTAGTTGCGTATCCCGATTATAAAATTCATATTCCAGCTTATACATACTATCCTGTTAAATATCATTAAACTAAACACATGATTATAGTTCTTTTTATTTTCAAATATTTTTAATTTTTAAAAATATGATAAAATCTAGTTAGTATTTAACTAAAAACGAAATTTCCCGAACCATGTAATTACAATACTACTTAATTGAAATTTATTTACTGGCTGAATTATATTTGAAAGAATTTATAGTTAATTAGAATAGGCAAAAAATGGCAATTTATGCTATAGGACACGATATTGTTGAAAATAACCGTATTCGTTTGTTACTTGAAAAATATGAACAGCAATTTATTGATAAAGTCCTATCTGTTAGCGAAAAGCGAATTTTAGCAACTAAAACAGATAAAGTCAGATATATAGCTAAAAGATTCGCGGCTAAAGAAGCTTTTTCCAAGGCTTGTGGTACTGGTATGCGTGATCCTATATTAATGCCAAAAATTTCTATTTATAACGATGTTTTTGGCAAACCAAGTTTTATATTTGACAGCAAAATTATCAGTTTTTTAAAAACTTTAGGTATTGGTGAATATCATTTATCTATTAGTGATGAAATCCAATTATCGAGTGCTTTTGTTATATTAGAAAAAGCATAAATAAACTTATGCTTTTTCTATTTATGACAGTAGTTATTTTTTCGTATCTGTTGTTTTAAATCCTTGAGCAGCAGTGCCAGATTTTTTAATCGAATTTAGCGTAGCTTCTGTAGCATTATCAACATTTTTACTTGCAATATTTGATACTTGCTTTGAAACTTTTTCAATAGTTTCATTAGCTTTATTTCTTGCATCAATCATATTTTGTACTGATTCTGTAGCAGCTTTTGACCAGCTGGGATTTACTTTAGAAACTTGATCAATTGAACTTAAAATTGTATCGCTTGCATTCTTAAAAGACGTATTAGCAACATCTTTAAATGAGGCTTGTGATTTATTTAGAAGATCCATCATTTCTTTAGTTTTTTTCATAGTGGTTTCTACTGAAAATGTAGCAAAATCTTTAATTACATTTGTTGCCTGAGCTGGAGTTTTTGCACTTAGTAAATCTTTTGCTGCATTTGCAGAAGATTCAAGAAAGGCATTTGCGGCTTCATATTGTAAAGCAGTAATTTTTTGTGCATTTTCTAATGAGCGGTTAGCAATCTGGGCAAAAGCATTAATTGCTGCTGAATAGTTTTCATTGCTATTTGTAAATTGTTGTGTAAATTTATTCATTATGTTCTCCTTAATAATTTAGTATTTAATTTCCACTGACGATATTATGCTGCATTGCACAATGATTTGTCAAATATATTTATATATCAATATTTCTGGCACGTAAAGCATTTTCTTCAATAAAATCTCTTCTTGGTTCTACATCATCACCCATTAAAGTACTAAATACATTGTCTGCACCAATTGCATCTTCTACAGTAACCTTTAGTAAATTACGTACTGCCGGGTCCATAGTCGTATCCCAACTTCACTCATCATCCATTCAAGCCCTTCACCAAAGCTATTAACAGCTTTGCTATTGTCGCCGCGCCATACAGTGAGGTTTGCTACCTTAAGCGACTCTGCAATTTCAGAGGCATTAACAATTTTAGAATAATCCGAGCTGTCTATAAAATAACTATCCAAATTGGTAATTACATGGTTGCCATGCTCTGTTCTGGCAATCTTAATTCTATAATCCTCCCGCACTTCATCAAAAAATTTGTCGATTTGCACTTTATCCCCTAAAGACTGCCTGAGGTTTTTTATAGCCATATCTGTATCAGATTCAGTCTTTAAGCTTAATCTAGGTAAAGTTAAAAGGGCATTTAATACTTTTTTATCCATAAAACGGCTATGCATGTCAATAATATACTGTGCTTTTAAATATTGGGATGAAGCTGTAGCTAATTTATTTTTCTCAAGAAGAGTTTTATCATCGGCGCTAAATTTCGCATCATTAAGAGCAAGTTCAATCAAATATTGGGTAAGTGCATCTTCATCTTTTACATAACGTTCATTTTTGCCTTGTTTTACTTTATAAAGCGGAGGTTGTGCTATATAGATATGTCCCCGATCTACCAGTTCTGGCATTTGACGATAAAAGAAAGTTAGCAATAGCGTTCTTATATGCGCCCCATCCACGTCAGCATCGGTCATAATAATGATTCTATGATACCTAAGTTTATCCGGATTGTATTCTTCTTTACCAATTCCTGTGCCCATGGCAGTAATCAGATTGGTAACTTGCTCTGAAGCTAACATCTTATCAAACCGGGCCCGCTCGATGTTTAATATTTTGCCACGTAATGGTAAAATCGCCTGAAACTTGCGATCCCGTCCATTTTTTGCTGTACCACCAGCCGAATCTCCCTCGACAAGGTATAATTCACATAGTGCCGGATCTTTCTCCTGGCAATCAGCTAATTTGCCTGGTAATCCAAGACCATCCAACAGCCCTTTACGCCTGGTTAATTCGCGTGCTTTACGGGCGGCTTCCCGTGCTCTTGCTGCATCTATAATCTTATTACAAATAATTTTGGCGTCAATTGGATTTTCTAATAAATATGTTTTTAAAGCTTCACCAATAATATCTTGAACTACCGGAGAAATTTCTGAAGATACCAGCTTATCTTTGGTTTGGGAAGAAAATTTTGGATCTGGCAGTTTTACTGATAAAATACAGGCTAATCCTTCACGCATATCATCGCCAGTAGTTGTAACCTTGGCTTTTTTAGCTAATTCATTTTCTTCAATATACTGATTTAGACTCCTGGTCATTACATTACGTAAGGCAGATAAATGAGACCCACCATCACGCTGTGGGATATTATTGGTAAAACACTGTACATTTTCCTGATAAGAGTCATTCCACTGCATCGCAACTTCTACACCCATGCCATCACGTTCGCCGGCACCATAAAATGGAACTGTATGTAGTACTGATTTGTTTCGGTTGATATACCTGACAAAACCTGATATCCCACCTGAGAAAGCAAAATTTTCTTCTTTGCCATCATGGCGGTCAACCAGGGAGATTTTAACTCCATTATTTAAAAATGATAGCTCGCGAAGACGTTTTGCCAAAATTTCATAATGATACTCGATCTTGCCAAAAGTTTCGGTACTTGCCATAAATTGAATTCTGGTACCTTTTTTACCATTGGCTTCCCCTACAACAGCCAAAGGTGCCACAGGAACTCCTGAGCAAAATTCCATAGCATGCTCTTTGCCATCACGCCAAATAGTCATCTTTAACCAGTCGGAGAGTGCATTTACTACCGAAACACCAACACCATGCAGCCCGCCAGATATCTTGTATGAATTACTATCAAATTTGCCCCCGGCATGTAGCACGGTCATAATTACTTCTGCAGCTGACCTTCCTTCTTCAGCATGAATATCAGTTGGTATACCGCGTCCATTATCTTCAACAGAAACTGAATTATCTTCGTTAATAACAATAGTGATGGTATCACAATGACCAGCTAATGCTTCATCAATTGCATTATCTAAAACTTCAAACACCATATGATGCAAACCAGAACCATCAGAAGTATCTCCAATATACATACCCGGGCGTTTTCTAACGGCATCTAACCCTTTAAGTACTTTAATACTACTACTATCATATGCTTGATCTGTCATGCTCTATCCTTCTTATATTACTAACTATATATTATAACGTATCAGCCATTTATTTTGTTATGTTTGTACAATACACATTATAAAATGACTCTAAATCAGAGGGCAGTTTTGATTTTATAACCATTTTTTCCTTACTTACTGGGTGAATAAACTCTATTTGGAACGCATGCAAAAACATTCGTTTTAAACCATTTTTAGCTAAAAGTTTGTTTTTATCAAATTCCCCGTATTTAGTATCTCCAGCTATTGGGTAACCTAAATGCTGTAAATGAACCCGAATTTGGTGCGTGCGGCCAGTCTTAATATCTGCTTTCACCAAAGTGAATTCTTCACTTGCCTTTACTACACTAAATATTGTATGGGCAAATTTTCCATTTACCGGGTCGATTCTTACCCGTCGTTCACCTTCTTCAGTTAGATATTTAAACAGTGGAGCTTTTACATTTCTTATTTGATCACGCCAACATCCAAGAGTGAGGGCAAAATAATATTTGTTTATTTTGTTATTACGGATAATGTCCTGTATTTGGATTAAGGCCTGTCGTTTTTTCGCAAGAATTAATACTCCAGAAGTGTCACGGTCCAGGCGATGAGCTAATTCCAAAAACCTTTCGGGATAGTTTTTTCTTAGCTGCTCTATAACCCCGAAGCTAACACCGCTTCCACCATGGCAGGCAACACCTGAGGGTTTATCAATAATTAAAAAATAATCATCTTCATATAAAACAGGAAAGCTTCCAGCAGGAATTGTCGGTGCACTAGATACGGCAGTTTTTACAGGGGGAATTCTAATTATATCACCAATTATAACTTTCTTGGAAGCATCAGACTTTTTATTATTTACTTTAACTTCTTTATTCCGTATAATCCTATAAATATAACTCTTAGGTACACCTTTTAAAAGTTTAATCAGTAAATTATCCAGCCTTTGATTCTCATCTTTTTCGGTAACTGTATAAAAATTTACTTGATTTTTGCTAAATATATTCATTATAGTTTATAATATGGCCTTAATTATATTGTATTGTTGCGTAAGCGCGATTTTAACGCACATTACATTAAAAAATGTAATAATCTCTGCGCCCATGCAGTATATAATTATTTAAAAATATAAAGCAAGGTTCCAAATCCGTTTTAAATAACGAATTTTTGTGGCATAGTAGTATAAATTAAATTATCTATTAGCATAAAAATAAATTTAACCTGGCAAAAATTTTATAATACTTGCGATAGTTATCATGAATTAACCGGCAAGTAATAATAGGGAAGATTTCTGGATCAATTTTTACCAGATTCTAAAATAGTACCTTTTTGTACAACCTCCTTCAAATAGCAACACACAAGACTATTTAACGGAAGTTACAAGTACACCAATATCTGATATTTTGAATATGCCATAATACAATTTTATGAGCAAAATAGGTTTTATAATTATAAAACCATGTTTATTATATTAAGGAGCATTTTATCGTCTAAACCCGGTTTAGATTTATAAAGCAATATAAGACTACATACTAATGATATAAACTATTGGCAAATAAAAGGTACTTTTAATTTTAATAGTGCGTAATAACCAAATAAAAGTTATTGACAGCATAAAGATAAAGGTACATATATATGAAAAGAATGTTATTTAACGCAACCTATCAGGAAGAATTGAGAGTTGCAACAGTTGAAGGTCAAAAATTAATTAATTTTGATATTGAAACTTCAAGTAAAACCCAAAGACGGGGTAATATCTATAAAGGTGTTATCACCCGTATTGAATCATCACTCGAAGCTTGTTTTGTCGATTATGGAACAGAAAAACAAGGTTTTCTACCCTTCAAAGAAATTGATGCCCGTTATTTACCCGAGGTTGGCCGCTCACGTGATCTATCTAAGCTACATGTGGGCTTAGAACTAATTATTCAGGTAGAAAAAGATGAACGTGGTAATAAAGGCGCAGCCCTAACTACATTTGTCTCACTTCCTGGCCGCTATTTAGTATTAATGCCAAATAGTTCTAAATCAGGTGGAATATCACGCCGCATAGACGGCGATGAGCGTGAAGAGTTAAAAAATTCATTAGCCGAGGTAGAAGTGCCCAAGGGAATGAGTATAATTGCCCGTACTGCTGCTTTAGGGCGTGTACAACAAGAACTACAATGGGATTTAAACTATTTATGTAATTTATGGGAAGCTATCATAACTGCTTCACAAAATAATACTGGCAGCTTTTTGATATATCAGGAAAGTAGTCTGGTTATTCGTTCAATCCGGGATCATTTTGCACCAGATATTTCTGAAATTCTAATTGATATGGAGGATATATTTGAACAGGCCAAACAATTTATGGCGCATGTTATGCCAACTTTTGTTGATAGAGTAAAACTATATCATGACAATGTCCCTCTGTTTTCAAGGTTTCAAATTGAACATCAGATTGAAACTGCTTATGGAAGAACTGTGACACTTCCTTCTGGCGGTTCGATTGCCATATATCATACTGAAGCCCTGACCGCAATTGATGTAAATTCAGCAAGGGCAAATAAAGGCTCGGATATTGAAGCAACTGCTTTTTCAGCAAATATTGAAGCCGCCGAAGAAATTGCACGTCAATT
>JAJFBO010000116.1 GCA_020697025.1 Burkholderiales bacterium | reverse complement strand
TTCTTCAAAAAAATTTACTTTATAATAGCACTGGGAGCCTAAAATTGTGCTTAAAGATGTGATGTATATACAGTCTGACTAATAAAAACTGGAATATAACATTGTATAATATTTGAATAAACAAAAATTTATTATTTATAAATATGGCTTTTTTAAAACGTTTATACTAAAAAAGGAGAGAAAAGTGCAACGTAGCAGTAATGAAACACAAAGCTTTTGGATGAGTAATTCAAAACCTTTGCCTGAACTTAATAAATTAAATGCCAATATTTCGGTTGATGTATGTATTATTGGGGCTGGCATAGCAGGTCTTACTACGGCATATATGTTACAAAAGCAAGGTAAATCTGTTGCTGTTCTTGAAGCCTGGGATTTAGCCTCTGGCGAGACGTCACGAACAACAGCACATATAACAGCCGTTTTAGATGATAGATTTTTTAATCTGGAAGCCAAGTTTGGTAAAGATAATGCAATATTAGCTGCACAAAGCCATAGTGCTGCTATTGATCAAATTGAAGAGATAGTTAAGCAAGAAAACATTGACTGTGACTTCGAACGTGTTGACGGTTACCTGGTAGCTCTTTCAAAAGATCAGCTAGATGATTTTAAAAAAGAAAAACAAGCAGTTAAAGAAGTAGGCTTTGCGGATATGAAAGAATATTCTGTTACACCTCTTACCGGAACAATAAATATGGGTGAAACTATGCAATTTCCAAGGCAGGCTACTTTTAATATTACTAAATATATAGAAGCTTTGGCCAAGTCTTTCCAAAACATAGTTGGCAAGATTTTTACAAAAAACAGGGTAACAGAAGTACAAGGTGGTGATAACCCATCCGTACAAACCGAGCATGGTACTTCAGTAGATGCTAAATCTATTGTCGTCACTACCAATAGCCCTGTGAATGACAGATATAGCATGCATACCAAGCAGGGTGCATATCGCAGCTACGTAGTAGCTTTTGAAATACCAAAAAATTCTTATCCAGGTTTTTTATTATGGGATTTAGACGACCCTTACCACTATGTAAGAATAGTAAGGGCTGAGGCCTTCGATTTATTAGTAGTAGGTGGTGAAGATCATAAAACCGGGCAATCTACGGATATACAAGAATGTTATGAAAAACTTAAGCAATGGGCAGTCCAACATTTTTCTATTTTGGGCCCTATAAAATATCAATGGTCTGGACAGATAATGGAACCTGTTGATTATTTAGCATTTATCGGGCGCAATCCAGGCGAAAAAAATGTCTACATTGCTACAGGTGATTCCGGACACGGAATGACGCATGGTACTATTGCCGGCATTTTAATCAGTGATCTAATTTGTGGCAAGCCAAATCCCTGGGAGAAACTATATGATCCATCTCGCATTCCTTTGAGTTCAGGAGTAGAGTTTGCTAAAGAAAATTTAAACATGGCAGGCTGCATGGTCAAAGGCTGGGTCAGCTCAGGCGAAGCAGATAATATACAACAAATAAAAAATGGTGAAGGTGCTGTATTGCGAAGCGGGTTTTCCAAAATTGCAGTATATAAAGATGAAAAAGGTGAAGTGTATAAATGTTCAGCTGTATGCCCACATTTAGGATGCATTGTACAATGGAATAAGGGGGAAAAAAGTTGGGACTGTCCATGTCATGGATCCAGATTTGACCACAAGGGGCAAATTCTTAATGGACCATCTGCAAAACCACTGACGTTTTTATCTAATGAATAATTTAATAAGAAATATTAAGATAATATACTGAGACTTTTTAGTTTTTTAAAAAATAATACTCTACGTATGTTATAATATAGGATTGTGTAACTACTTAGGTAGATGTGCAATCTATGATTATAATAATATTGTATTATTGGCAGTGTTACTATAAACATATAGTTACTACTGCGTGTAATGCAGTAATGCAAATGAGTCAAGTAGTAGTTCAACACTTATCTAAGTAGTTATAGCCTAAACGTACTTCTAATATGGAGATTACCTATGCATAACTACATAAAGTTATCAGTCCTTTCTTTAATTTCTTTAGCTGCTTTATCTGCCTGTAATGGTGGGAGTGGCAGTAACGGTGGTTCTTCGACTACTCCTAATAATCTTATCTCCAACTTTGTTGATACAAATGATAATTTTAAATTAGTAATTTATGATGTATCTGATACAGTTTTTGCCGGAAAGATATATAATCCTAAATTCATTCTTAAAAATAATAGCACTCAGGCAATAACAATTGGCAACTTTAATGTGACAATGTCTGAGCCGGCAATATGGAACCAGGCAGCTACTAACTGCCCTTCAATCCCGGCAGGTGGTACTTGTACTGTTACAGGAACATTTAGTTTAGCAAATCCAAGCACTAATGCTATTATTAGTATAGCTTTAAATGGTACTGACGGCACTCCAATATACACTCATACACAAAATGTTGTGGCTATAGCTCCAGCTCCAGAAGGTTATTTAGCAATTAGGATTAATTATCCAAGTGGAGGAAACCAAAAAGTTTATGCTGCAGCATTACTTAGCGGTAAAATGGTTCAATTTGATAATAATACTCATTACGGAACTATTACTACAGATTCAGTTGATGGTCCATTATCTTATAAAACGCATGCTATAGAAATCGCAGGATCTCCAACAGATAGTAATGTATTATATTTACCACCTGGTGACAGTGGTAGAATCTATATTTCACTAGATAATACTTTATCAGACGGCCCGGCTCCATCTTTAACCGGCTCTGATAAAAATAATAGAGATACATTATGGCAGCCAGTTGAATTTTTTAGCGCCGGAACAAAAGCATTATCTAATATTAATGCTACTAATGTCGATCAGGTTTCAGTACCTGTAGAGCTATCTTTGGTAATATCTGGAGAGGTAGCTGGAGAAACTTCAGGTTATGCAGCAAGAACAACAGCAAATTATGATATGCAGTCAATCCCTATGACTAAAGTACTATCTGATATAGCCAATGATTTAGAAACTAAATATCCAAACTCCTGGGGAAAATTAGTTTATAGAAATGAATCTGGCCAGATTATACGAATTTTAGCAGCGAGTCAAACTGTGAATCGTTGGGATGAACCAGGATTTTTTTCTACAGAAGATTATACTAAATATGTAGATGATTTATGGGACTTTTATAGAACTCATGATTTATATGTAGATGCATCTGCAATTTCTGCAGGAGTTCCGGGACATCAAGGAGCAGCATGTACTGTTAAAGGAAGAGTAGGTACTGATGATAAATTACATTTTGTACCGCTAAATACAGATAAAGGAGACTGCCCGGAGAATTTAGCAACTGGACATATTGAATCTGAAACTTTTACAAAGTTTACTGCTGGTGATTTTATCGAAGGAGCTTCTGGTGCCCAATATACTACTTGGGGACCTAATCGCTCATATCGGTCAGTAATTGGTCAAAACATTGTCTCAGCTCAATCTGTTGGTCTATTACCATTTTGTAATGAACCAGACACTATCTATGGTAAAGAGGCGTTTGTTAATTATGATTCATTATTTTATACACCGCAGTATTCTTGTTTAGGAAATTATTCACTTTATACAGATCGGGTAGTAAATCAATACATGCAGCAATCTGCCAAGTATTTTAATTACTATAACTACGCTTATGGGGACTCCCTGGGTAAAGATGGTGCATTATATGATTTAGACATAGCGCTTTATCCAATGACTGTAACTATTGGAAAAATGAAGTAGATATCAATAGTACCAGATAAGTTTATTTACCTGGTATCTATTTAGGTTAAAAAAGCAGTTAAAAAATTAACTGTTTTTTTAATATCCATATACTAAATATTTATTTTGTTTGGCTTAATATATAATTGATTGCTACAGTATGCGTTCTATCAGAAAATTCAATAAGTTCGCCGCTTGTGGCAGTTACCTGATCCCCATTTAGCCGATTTATTATTGTTACGGCTATCATTGCTGCTGGAATTTTTGCCCGGGAGCAAAAAGTGGCCAGGGCAACTGACTCCATTTCAAAATTGTAAATATTTTTTTTCATGATTTGTTTAAAATATTCTTGCCGCATCTTTTCATTATATACTGGTTTTATTGCACCATCAAAACGGCACTGTCCTAAATAAAAATCATCTGTAGCAATTGTATTACCAAGTAAGAGTTTAAATGGTAAATCTGCTGGCTGTGCATTAATAATTTGGTTATTTAGTTCGTTATTCATATGTGTTGGTATAATGTGCGCTTCATCTGAAATAAGCATTGTGTAGCCATGACTTAAGTCATATTGATACGCAGTATCGGTAATAATAACACTTCCTGCATCAATATTTATTCCTCCGGAAGTTCCTAAGCGGATATATTGCAAATCTTTATTGTTGCATGCCTGCATGAGGCGGGTAATATCATATAATAAACTTATAACTGACATTGCACCCATACCATGTGATACTGACAAGGCATTACCAACACGATAACCTTCAAAAAAAGCATTGGGAAATAAATTTTGTGGAATAAAATATTCTTCTTCTATTCCAAAACTTACTTTAGCAAATTTTTTTGCTAAGCTTTTTGCCCTAAAACTGCTTCCTTGCATAAATACATATTTAATACCTTTAAACATATCGATTATTTTGCTATTTAATGATAAGTTTAAATTATATAAATAACTATATTTTATATTACTACCTGAATGATTTTGATAAATTTTACTCTCATTTTTTTTAATAAGATTTTGGGGCACTGGTTCCTTTAGTATATTTTTAGAGCAATTTTGAATATAACCATGACAGCATTTTTAGTTGACTATTCATTGTTGCAGAAGCATCTGCCTTTATTAAAAAATCTACAATACTAATATCTATTACGCAGGCCGGAATTTCAAGCCAGGCACAAAATCCGGCAAAGGAAAGGCTTTCCATATCAATACTACGAACACCAATATTATAGGCATTATTTAAAAAACTATTTTCACTTAATAATTTCTCCCCAGAAACACGAGCATCTTTCATTATAGTTTGCATATCACCAAAATTATGAGCGCTAAGATTAGTTCCAATAGATATATTGGTAAAACCCTGTGTATAACTATATGCAAGTAATTCTTTAGCTGTTTTAGCTTCCAAGATTGTCGGATATTCCTGTATAACGCCGCATTGTATAGAATAAAATATATTATTAAAATCGCTATTAACAATATTATTACTAAGAATAACATCACCGCTTTGTTTACCAATGGTAGCAGATAAGCCAATTTTAAAATAGCAAACGTCATATTTTTTAAGATGTATTAGCAATTTAGTGATTTCATTAATACAAATTAATAATGATTGTATTCCTACA
>JAJFBO010000115.1 GCA_020697025.1 Burkholderiales bacterium | reverse complement strand
TTTAAACGCCTATTGGCTTTATTACTTGTTTGCATTATTTATTGGCCACTGGCACTTTTATATATAATAACCGGAGTTTATGATGTGGCAAGACAAAAATCAAAAGATAAGAAATTTCTTTTCTATCAATATTTTTTAGTTAATGGCACCTTAGCCTGGATATTTAGTCCTATAAATATGCTTATTGATATTTTATGTTTACCTTTTTATAATAAACAAGTTTATACACTTAATGATTTACCGGCTAAACATGTCGAAGAAATAACTAAAATAATTAATCAATGTCCGCGAACATTTTTAATTTCTGCAATAGAAAGCCTTTCTTTAACAGAAGGCAGATCAATGCTTATGTATAAATGGTACGGGTTAAATGTACAAAATGATTATCCAGTTCCCTTATTCCATGAAGATTTTGAAAAAATCCTTACCATTGGTGTTTCATCCTTTAAAGCGCAAACATCAACTACTAAACATTTTGGTTGGCTAAGAGCGGGAATCAGAGTATTAATTAATATAGATAAGGAAGTAGACGCAGGCGCATATATCGTGGTAAACGATAAACCACATGTATGGAAAACTGACGGTGAAATTTATATCTTTGATGATACAGTATTACATGTATCATATAATTTGACTAATAGTGTCAGAAATTGTTTATTTATAGATATAGTAAGGCCGTCCTACCTTGACTTTATTCTTAAAGGATTTGTCAAACTTCTAGGGTTGATTTCCAGAATACCATTTATAGCTAAATTATCCAACTGGAAAATCATAAAATAGTAAAGATATAAAAAAGCTCGCTTATTGGCGAGCTTTTTTCTTAATAAAACCAGCTTAAAAATGCTGCTAACTAATGGCGAAATTACTTATTTAACATTGTTAAAATTAATTACCATAGGTTCACCATACTTTAAACCAACAGCAGGATCACACATGGTTGGGGTAGCAATATTATTTAACTTTACTCCATTATCTTTATCCATAGCCTGATCTCCATGGGCATATATCTTATCCCATGTCACACTGCATGTTTTTCCATCATTAAAATAAAGACCCCTGATAATTGTATCGCTTTTAATTAACACTTTATTTCCGCCATGTTTATTTAGATCATATATGACTTTAAAACGGGCGTATTGACCACTCATTTTAGCTGTGTAGTTTTCCATAGCAAAAACTTGCAACGTATCATGTTGTGATATTAATCTGACATTACGATCGAGCTTATTGACATATGGAGGGTTATCGCTCCCACATGCAGCAAGTCCTAATGAAATTAGACTTATTGAAGCTAATCTAATAAGAAATGATGGCTTACTTAAATTTTTTATCATAGAATTCTCCCAAAAATATTACACTTAAAAAAATGGCGTGATAAAAAAATCTCACACCATTAATATAATATTTATATACAGCCTGATACAATTGCTGAAGGTGTATTTGAGCCAAACGAACATTTAACTTTTTTGTCTGTAGCACTATTTATAAACTTAACCCAATAAAGACCATCTTCATGCCATTGCTTTTTAAGGTGACATTTTTTTTGTACAACCTCAAGAGTTGTTTCCTTTGTGATTTTATATTCATTTGTACCTTGTCCACATGCAAGAGTTGACATATCTACAGAAGATGCCATACATATAACAGGTAGAGCCATTAGGGATAGTAATAATTTACGCATAATTTTCTCCGTATAAAAAGAAATAAATTTATTAAAAGAGCTTTATAAAAAGCTCCAGACAACAGTATAGCATAGTTAAAATTATGTAATTACAAAATTAATTTTTTGTATGTGTATTACCCATTAGTTAAACTAAAAATTTTTATAACAAATATAATTAATATTGTATAATCCTGACACGCAAGAAATGATATTTATTAGGTAATAATTATTAAAATAAATGGTGCAGTTAATTTTTGTTTATCGGAAGTTTTGCTAATATAATTATATCAGCCTCAGGTACAGAAGGATTAATTAAATACTTAGGAAAGATGCAGTGAAAAGATTTTTTTGGCCCTTTATTTCTAACTTATATTTAGTATTTACAACACCTGTAGTTTTTGCTAAAGGATTGGATTGTGATACTTTAATTCGTAATTCAGGCCATAATATATCAGATAAAACCAGGCAACTCTTAGTGGTTATTCCAGATCATAAGCTAGGGACGACATATGCTAAACTTGCTGTTTGTGAATTAATAAATGGAGGGCATTGGCAAATTTATAATAGGTTTACTGCAATTATAGGTGACAATGGAATAGCAGAGCCTAATTCCAAAGTAGAAGGTGATAATAAAACTCCTTCTGGGTTATTTTATATAGGTGAAACTTTCGGCTATTATCCATTAGCTTTGAGTAAGATTGCAAAAATACATATGGATTATCATTATATTGTAAATAATACTGATTTTGATAAATTCATAGATGATTCAAAATCCCCGGAAAATAATTACAATTCCTGGGTAATCGGTAAAACTCAGGCTAAAAGGCACGAGAATATGTGGAGACGGGATAACTTGTATGAATATGGTGCAGTTCTAAATTATAATATGCACCCAGCTGTACCTGGTAAAGGAAGCGCTATATTTTTACATATTTGGGGGAAAGATAAAGTCTCAACCGCTGGATGTATTGCCTTAAAAAAGGATAATTTAATTAAGGTGCTTAACTGGCTGGATAAAGCAAAGCAGCCTCAGATTTTAATTTTAAATTAAAATAAAAATTTTATCTGTATTAAATATTATAGGTAACCATTTTAATGCATATTTTAGGAAAATAGTTTCGCATTTATGAGTAAATTTTTTCGTCTTACAGAAATTAAGTATTGTAATTTTTTTGTTTTTATAATAAAATATTGTATCGATGCAGTTTATTACTTTAATATTTTAAAATAAATTTATCATACCTAAATATCCTTGCAAATACTATAATAAATTATATAAATCAGATATATCATGATATAATTCTCAGATATTATGATTGAATCTGGATTTAAATATTTATGTTTTGAGATATACACTATGAATACTACTATTTTTAAAGTGCCAGGGCTAGATTGTCCTGCAGAAGAAGCTCTCATTCGCAATAAATTGAAGAATATTAATGAAATTAAAGATTTACAGTTTAATTTCATTAATCAAGAGCTAAAAATAACCCATAATTTATCAACGGTTAAGACAATACAAACAGCTATTGCTGAAATAGGTATGCAAGCAAACTTAAAAGATACAGCTACATCGGCTAAGCCATTAAATGCCAGTAAAAAAGCTAATTTTAAAAAATGGTTATTAATTATTGTTTCAGGTATTTTGGCATTAGCTGCAGAAATAACTGCTTATATTCAAGGCAGCGAAAAATCGGCATTAGTATTTGTTCTATCATTACTTGCTATTGCCTTAACCGGCGGACCTACCTTTAAGAAAGGATTTATAGCGTTACGTACGGTTACTCTAAATATTAATTTTCTAATGATGGTTGCGATTTGTGGCGCAGTCTTAATAGGTGAATGGCCAGAGGCTGCAATGGTGACAGTTCTATTTACTTTGGCTGAAGTCATTGAACGTTATTCATTAGATAAATCACGTATGGCTATTGAAAAATTGATGGAATTAGCCCCAGAAACAGCCTTAGTCAAAAGCCTGGATTCATGGGAAACCAAACCTATTAAATTAATTCAATTAGACGATACAGTTAAGGTTAAACCTGGTGACAAAATCCCATTAGATGGAATAATAACTAATGGGCAAAGCATGATTAATGAGGCGCCTATAACAGGCGAATCAATGCCAGTTAGCAAGAATATCGGAGATATAGTGTATGCGGGAACAATTAATGAAAATGGATCTTTTGAATTCAAGGTAACAGCAGAAGCAGCTAATACTTTACTTGCAAAAATAGTACTTTCAGTAGAAGAAGCTCAAGCAGATAGAGCCCCAACTCAAAGGTTTGTTGATCAGTTCTCTAAAATTTATACTCCAATAATGGTTGTTTTAGCCATTCTAATTGCCCTGATCCCACCTTTAGTATTTTCTGCACCATTTTACCCTTGGATCGCCAAAGCATTAATATTATTGGTAATTGCTTGTCCTTGTGCATTGGTAATTTCTACTCCGGTAACTGTCGTAAGTGGCTTGGCTGCTGCAGCCAAGTTAGGGCTGCTAATCAAAGGAGGAACTTACCTTGAAAATGGTCATAAATTACAGGCTATTGCGTTGGATAAAACTGGAACTTTAACGCAAGGCAAGCCTGCAGTTACCGATATAGTAGCTTTTAACAATATCACAAATGAACAGTTATTAACTATTGCGGCAAGTTTAGATACTCATTCCGAACATCCTGTAGCTTATGCTATAGTAAATCATTGGGAGAGCAAAAATATAAAAGATAGTTTGTTAGAAGTTGATCAATTTTTGGCTATTCCTGGACGCGGTGTAACTGGTTATATTGAAAATAAGCAATATTACGTAGGTAATCATAAATTAGCTGAAGAAAATGGAATTTGTAACGCAGAAGTAGAGAGCGTTCTGGAAAAGATTGAGCAAGAAGGCAAAACTACTGTGGTGATTTCGACCTCCAGGCAAGTTTTAGGTATAATTGCAGTTTCCGATAGTCTGCGCCCTTCTAGTAAAGAGGCTATATCCAGATTACGTAAAATAGGTGTTAAAACTATTATGTTAACTGGCGACAATAAAATAATGGCACAGACTATTGGTAAGCAGGTGGGCATTGATGAAGTAAATGCCAATATGTTGCCAGAAGATAAACTAGCTATCATAGATAGATTAATTAATAAG
>JAJFBO010000114.1 GCA_020697025.1 Burkholderiales bacterium | reverse complement strand
ACTCACCTGGGTAATTTAAAACAAAAAGTTAAAAATTTTGACCTTAATTCTATTATTTATTCGATTAAAATAACTGACCCGCATGCCCTAGATTTATGATTGTTAATTATGGATAAACAAAAAATATTGATACTTAGCTTAACAGCAAATCTTATTGAATGGTACGAATTTATAGTTTCTGCTTATCTTGCAACTACTATGGGACATATATTTTTTAGTAATTATCATCAATCTGACACATTAGCTACAATTCAATTCTTTTTGGTTTTTGCTCTAGCTTATCTGGTTAGACCATTTGGCTGTGCATTCTGGGGCATTATAGGTGACAAATATGGTTCTGCATTAGCCCTTAGATGGTCATTAGTATTAATGTCTGTCCCAACATTTGTTATTGGAGTATTGCCCGGTTATAATCAAATTGGATATTTTGCTACCGGAATATTTATATTATTACGTCTTATTCAGGGATTTGCTGCTGGTGGAGAGTTTCCCCTAATCTCCATTTACGTATTTGATAAATCATCACAGTATAACAAAGCAAATTTGTTTTGTTCTCTTGTAAACTCTTCAGGTATGATGGGTATGCTACTTGCATCTATTACAATTACAGTTTTAAATCAGGTATTTACACAAAGCTCTATTATGAATTATGCCTGGAGAATCCCGTTTTTATTAGGTTTACCTTTATTTTTAGTCATACTTAAGATAAGAAACTCCATACCTCCTAAAACTACCGAACTTAAAGACGCTTCATTGTCGCCCATGCTTATTAAACCACTTTTAAAAACAACAGCGCTTATTGGTTTTCTACAGGCAAATATGTATGTACTATTCGTTTGGCTACCAACTTATTTATCAATTTATCTTAAAGTTAATAAAGAAACAGCACATCTCTCAAATATGGTAGCTATGACTGCTTTAACATTGTTTACCATAGGCTTTGGATATCTCGGCACAAAAGTTAGTTATAAAAAAATTATCCCTCTTTGTACCTTTAGTCTAATAATTTTAGTATATCCATGTTTCTATGGCCTGATATATAGAAATGTAACTGCCATCTATATAATTCAAGTCTTTTTTGCTTTTATTCTTAGTCCTATCCAGGGAACTTTTTTATATGCTATAAATGATCTATTCGGTAGACACAAGAAAAATCTCTCACTAGCTCTAAGTTATACTATTCCATCTGCAATTTTTGGCGGTTTGACTCCTGTTATCTGTAGTTTTTTTATATCTAGGCTAAATTATTTAGAATTTCCTGGATTACTAATAACTATATTGGGAATTTTAGTATTACCAATTTTATTGAGATTATAAAATTTATTATCTTGCAGTATATCCGCCATCAATGGGAATAAGCGCGCCCGTTATAAATGACACCTTATCACTGGCTAAAAAATATGCCAGTTCAGCAACCTCTTCAGGCTTGCCAATTCTGCCAACAGGTTGCAGCAATGCTTCTTCTTGCTCTATTTTAGCTAAAGAAATACCAGAACTACCCGAATATTTGGCAATTGCAGATCTATACAAGGGTGTATCTATAGTCCCGGCACCAATACAATTAGCCCTAATATTATATTTTGCATAATCCAGGGCGGTGCTTTTTGTTAAGCTGGCTAATGCAGCTTTTGTCATGCCATAAGCAGCCGAATTATTTTTAGCAATTGTTGACTGGTCTGAACCAATTGTTATAATTGTGCCTCTTTTTTGATTCTTCATATATGGAATAACAGATTGAATTAACCAGAATGCGCCAAGCATATTTAAGCTTACAAGATCCATAAGTTGTTTATCATCCGTATTTTCAATAGTAGCTGATAAATGCTTACCAGCAGATATAATTAAAGTATCAATTCTCCTATTTTCATTAATTATTTTGTTTATTGACTGCTTTATCTGCTTCGAATTACTAATATCTGTCTGAATATATCTGTAGTTTTCATTGGATATCTCTTTACTGGCAATATCCAGGTTATAAACAAAATATTTATTTTGTAGAAATTTATTTACACAGGCATCGCCTATACCTGATGAGCCCCCTGAAACAACCGCAACTTGCATAACTTCACTTTTGAAAAATTAATAAGCGCTATTCTATCATTTAGGGAATATCTAATTGTAATAATTTATTGAAAAAATTCAGTATGTTGCGATGCAATAATAATTCAGGTAAAACCCCTGGTATACTTTTTTTTTACTTTGAATATAATACTGTCATGGCCAACAAAAATATTTAGGTTTTATTTGTTAGGATATTTGTGAGGGTTTTCCAGTGTGGTATAACAACCTCAGGGTTTGGGTTTGTGAATTCCACATTATCTTAGAGCCCTCACGTATAGATTTATTAGAATAAAATCCAGTAGTATATCGTAAGGTTCCTTAAACCTGCATAACCATAAACTGCAATTTCTTGTATATTATTTCAATATATTTTCTTAATTACTAATTTATAAAATTTATAAATAATACCGCGACCAAATCTGCATAGGTATCGAATATAATTGTCTTAGCCTATCTAAACTAAAATTTTTGCTTATTTTTTTTAATTATAGTATAATTGTAATTAATGCATAGTTTGTTATATTATTTTGTGTATTTAAAAATTTAAGATAATGAAATGTGTTTAAATATGCAATAGTTGAGTGTACTCTTCATTGTAAATTTATGCGTATTTTGATAATTTGTCATAGATTTTTAATTGATATATGTAAATATTGCCTTAGACAATCTACTCATTAGCGACTCTTTTATTTACTATAATTTTGAAATGGAAAATTATGAATAACTTTAAACTTAAATGTACCTTATTATTAATAATATGCAGTAGTGTAATATATGTGTTTGCACAAACATGTGTAAGAACTGTAAAATGTACTGTTGAGCCCGGTGTGGATGAATACTATGTTTGTCGCGGTAGCATGTCTCAATCTTTATGGATGACAACCACACAAAAAGATATTACGAATAATACTACTTATGGTGACGCTAGTGGTTGGTGTAATGAAACAACTGCATTACAGTATGGAAACCTTTTGCTAAAAGCAAGATGTCAAAGATATCAAATCATTGAATGTACTTATAAACAGCCTGGATAGTAAACTTCATAGATACTATAAATATTGTTGTTGCAGTTTTATCCTAAACTTTGGCAATTAATATGTAACTATGGCAACTAACTTTTACTTATTACATAACCAAATACATCGGTGGCACTTATATGCTTATATACAATAATAAAACTGTAATAACATTCGAAACCAATGTTACGGGCTATCATTCTAATAATATATAGTTTTAATCTTAATGATTAGGTTGCTGTATAAAGTCTTATTTTAAATAAAAATTTTTTACGGAAATTCCGTATTCCTTTTTATGCGAGTTTCAGTTAAAATATAGTTTCAGTTAAAATATATATATTTTTTTAAACTACTATATTAGCAAAAAAAGCTTAGAATTGCTATGAAACAGATTTCTTGATAAAAATTAAATAGCGCAACAGTTATGGAGTAATGAACTTGAAAATTAAATCATTAGTATTTTTGATTTTAACGTCTGTTTATGGTGTTAATAGTTGGGGTGAGAATGAGCCTACCTCACCTGAGTGTAGTACAGAAGTTAAAGGGTTGGTCAATTTTGGTTTAGGAATAATTGTCGAAACAGCTTCTGCAGAAATACCATTTTTTGGCCCCTTTACTGAACTTTTTGTTCATTCCCTTAAAGAGGATTTATGTCCAGATACGTCAACTTCGAAGCGGTTAGATAAAGTTGATAAAGAAATTACTGATCTACGTAATCGAATGGAGGCAATGAAAGCTAAGATAGATAAAATTAATAACCAGTTAAAGATGATGAAGCTTGATATGAGCGCTATCAGACAAGAGATGTATGCAGGTTTCACAAAAGGATACCTAGATACTTACAATGCCAGGTTAAAGACTTTTGATGATTATGTGAAGCAGTACGATCATATCCGTGGTACTTATTCTAGTTTAAAGGAATATTCAAAGGGTAATTTTCCGGCTCTGTATGAAAAAAGCAATTTGTTTGAGGATGCCCTAGCAAGTTCGGATGTATTAGTTAATAACCTGACAGCCATAATGCCGATTGACGCAGATGCAAAATCATTGATGACTTATCTGGGTAATATGTGTGGTAGGACTGAGGATGGTAAAGGTGGATATATAATAAATATAGCTTCTATGGGTGATGTGGATGTAGTAGCAAAAAGAATGAAATGTAATTTAATCATAAAAGACCTTATGATGAATATTGCTTATCGCACATTGCAAACAAGAGTAATACTGCTTGATTATATAGCTACAGTGTTAGCAGCACGCTCTGCTCCTAATTTGGCAGATGACAAATTTTTTAATGAAAACTATCCGGATTTGATTACATATAATGCTAGTAGTTCTTTAAATCTTAAATATGCAGATCCTACCCTTAGTTTTGAAAGCCAGCCATCAGCAAAAGAGGTAGTAAAAATTACAAATGAATATCTTAGAACTATAAGAAATATTTTTGTAGGTGATACTCCACAGGCTGAAGACATGTTTAATCTATCTCAGAATGCCAAAAATAATAAGATGTTCCCTTTATTTGAAGGTTTTGATACGGAACGACTAAAATCTATAAGTAGTGTTTGCATTGATCCCAGAGCAAACTCAGCAGGTATTGTTGAATGGTGGCCAAATAAATTAGAAAAAGATCAAAATAATAAACTTTATCATCATCCATATATTGTGACAAATTGTCCTACTGGGGATAACAATGATATCGCTAAAGGAAAAACTTATTATAATGATGCTACT
>JAJFBO010000113.1 GCA_020697025.1 Burkholderiales bacterium | reverse complement strand
CAAATCTGCCAGAACATTGCACTTTTCAATACAGCACTTACTAATTAAAGTGCCTATTAAATTTTGAAGTGCGAAATCAGATTAATCCTCAATTAATGTGCAAATTATTTGACCTTATAAATTAAATATCCTATTCCTTATTCATTTTAAATTTGCAGGATAAATCTTTTATAAATTTAAATCCATCTAGAATAATTAATTAGTTTTTGTACTTCACTTTACAGTCAGCGGTGAGTCCTGCTGCACTGCAGAGTAACGGGAAATTCCTAGATCATGTATAATACTGCACATCTTTTGCTATTAACTAAGGAAATTTTCGTGAATACTACTTTTAATTCCCATATTGATAAACAACTTGAAGAAATCTCATTAAATAAGCTTTATAAACATGAACGTATAATTGTTAATCCACAAAACCCAAAAGTAATATTGGATAATGGTAAGGAATTACTTAATTTTTGTGCAAATAATTACCTGGGCTTAGCCGATGATAAAGATATTATCGATAGCGCAAAACAGGCACTGGATAAATACGGCTATGGTATGGCCTCAGTTCGCTTTATTTGTGGTACTAACCAGATTCATAAAGATTTGGAACAAGTAATTAGTAAATTTTTAGGTTATGAAGATACAATTTTATTTGGTTCTTGTTTCGATGCTAACGGTGGTGTCTTTGAGGTAATGCTTGGTGAACAAGATGCAATCATTTCTGATGAACTAAACCACGCTTCAATTATCGATGGTGTTCGTTTATGCAAAGCCAAACGCTTCAGGTATAAAAATAATGATATGTCTGATTTGGAAGAGCAGCTAAAACAAGCCGATGCAAGTGGTGCCAGATTTAAAATGATTGCGACCGATGGAGTATTTTCTATGGACGGAATTATTGCCAATTTAAAAGCTATTTGTGATTTAGCTGATAAATATAACGCCTTAGTACTAGTTGATGATTCTCATGCAACAGGCTTTACTGGCAAAAATGGGCGTGGAACGCCAGAATACTGTGGTGTGGAAGGCCGTATTGATATTATGACTGGAACTCTAGGTAAAGCATTAGGTGGTGCTTCTGGTGGTTATATTTCTGCAAAAAAAAATATAATTGATCTTTTACGTAATCGTGCCAGACCATATTTATTTTCTAACTCGCTAGCACCAGTAATTACTGCTGCATCAATTAAGGTTATAGAAAAAATAGCTGCTGCAGATAATTTACGCCAGGATTTAGAGCGCAATAAAAAATTATTTAGAGATGGCATGGCCAAAGCTGGATTTGACCTGGTTCCCGGAGAACATCCAATTATTCCTGTTATGCTTTATGATGAAAAACTGGCAGTAGAGTTTGCAACGAAATTACTTGATCATGGTATTTATGTAATACCATTTTCTTTTCCAGTAGTCCCAAAAGGCAAAGCGCGTATTAGGACGCAAATGTCAGCCAAACATACACCACAGCAAATCGAAAAAGCAATTGCTGCATTTTCTACTGTAGGTAAAGAGTTAAACGTTATTAAATAAATCAGGAATATATATGACTAAGATGAAAGCACTAATTAAAGAAAAAAGAGAACCCGGAATATGGATGGGTGAGGTAGATACCCCCCAGATAAAAGGTGACGAAGTATTAATTAAAATCAAAAAAACAGCAATTTGTGGAACAGATTTACACATTTATAACTGGGATGCCTGGGCACAAGCCACTATTCCAACACCAATGCATGTGGGCCATGAGTTTGTCGGTGAAATAGTGGAACTTGGCAGTAATGTAATTCAAAAAAATCTAAAAGTAGGAGACCGGGTTTCAGGTGAAGGGCATATTATATGTGGTTCGTGCCGTAACTGTAGAGCTGGGCATTTTCATTTATGTGCTAATACAATTGGCATTGGTGTTAACCGTCCTGGATGCTTTGCCCAATATCTGGCAATGCCAGCTTTTAATGTCTTTAAGCTTCCTGAATATGTATCGGATGATGTTGCCAGTATGCTTGACCCATTTGGAAATGCGACCCACACTGCACTATCTTTTAATTTAATTGGTGAAGATGTACTAATTACCGGGGCTGGACCAATTGGTTGTATGGCAGTTGCTATTTGCAAAAAAGTTGGAGCAAAAAATGTAGTTATTACAGATATTAATGACTATCGCCTATGTCTGGCTAAACAAATGGGGGCTGATGCAGCTATCAATGTCAGTGATTGTAAAACTCCCGTTGAGATTGATAATAAACTGCGTAAGGTAATGGATGAGCTTGGCATGGAAGAAGGTTTTGATGTTGGCTTAGAGATGTCTGGTGTTGCAAATGCAATTCATTCAATGATTGACCTTATGATAAACGGAGGTAAAATTGCAATGCTTGGTATCTCCCCCACTCCAGTTGCCTTAGATTGGAATAAAGTAGTATTTAAAAGCTTATTTCTAAAAGGGGTATATGGGCGTGAAATGTTTGAAACATGGTATAAAATGGTTTCTTTGGTTAAATCCGGACTAAATGTAAATCCGGTAATTACTCATGTATTGCCAGTAAGTGAATATATTCAAGGTTTTGAACTTATGAAATCTGGAGATTGCGGCAAAGTAATTCTGGATTGGACAGCCATTTGATGTGAATTCCAACGATAAACTGGAATGAACAACGATATTCTAGAATATTACAACGATAAACTAGAATGAGGTGTTAAAGTTTACAACAATATTCTAGAATTACATACTTTTGTCCGCAAAATTTCTGGCTACTTAATCAGTATTTTTACTTCAAATTTATGGATTTTTATAATAAGTGGTTGTAATTACCAAGAAAATTTTTGGAATTTATCTAGCAGAGCATGAGCCACTTGGTAAGATAATGAAAAAAGATGTACCTTATTATCTTTGGTACATGTCTGATAATTTTAAGTATTGTGTAGAAAATGACTATTCTACACATAAAGTAGCGCTCTATTTCTATGAATGTCCCGCAAACACTGAAATATCTTATTTATCTGATTATACAGCCGCAAACCGTTATGTGGAACAACGCCACACTCCAGATATAGTGTTTTTAATTGATTGCCGTTTGATAGATTTATATACAATATTAACAATTTGGAAAAATGGTAAATACCATAGGAATAATAATGAATATAGTATGTATCTCTGACACACATGATCAGCATGAAAAATTAAATGATATTCTCCCTGATGGAGATATGATTATTCATGCCGGGGATATTTCATTACGTGGTAGTTTAGCTGAAATACAGGATTTCTTAAAATGGTTTAGTAACTTACCATACCGATATAAGATATGCATTGCTGGTAATCATGACTTTGCTTTAGAAAAAAAGGATTCTTTAGTGGAGATACCCCAAAATGTTATCTATCTTAATAATCAGGAAATCACTATTGAGGGTATTACAATATGGGGTTCGCCTGTAACACTACCATTTTATAATTGGGCATTTATGTGGCCGCTAGAAAAAAGGTGTCAGCTATATAAAGAAATACCAAATAATTGCGATATTATTATTAGCCATGGTCCGGTATTTGGTACATTGGATAAAGTAAAAATTGGGCAAAACGTCGGTTGCCCATTATTAAAAGTTAGAGTTGAAGAAATCAAACCCAAATTATTTATTTGTGGTCATATTCATGAAGCATATGGCTCTGTCACTAAAAACAGTACTACTTATATAAATGCTTCTATTATGAATCTTAGATACGAACCAATAAACCTACCAATAAAGATTACTTTTTAAACCGTGCCCCAAATAATATAAGATATAATCGGTAAATTATTCTGCTGAAAGCTCGTCTGGATCATCTTCATACATATCTTTATACATGTATATATATTCGCCAGTTGCCTGCTTATCAATAAAATAATAATACCGGCATAATTTTTTAAATAAATTTAACATATCTTGATTAAAACAAAATCCTAAAATACTATCTAAAGTTCTTTCAATATATTTAATATCTGTTGATTTTGTTCTAATTATTTGCTCTACATCTTGGTTATAAATACTCAAAGCCTGTAACGCCAAATTTTGCATACCCTCAACCAACTTAAATATACCGTCAAATTCATTATTATCTATATCAAACCTAGATTTTTCAGCTGTTTCTTTATATTTACTACTCACATGTTTCCTAATCTATAATATCACTCTAAATATGGCATAGCATCCAGATATGGTAATACTTGTAAAGAAGCATATACACCAGCTAAATAATAAGCATCATTCTTATACTACTCTTCTGCTTGATGCTGGTTTACAAAATCAACGATTAACATACTTCCTGATTCTGGTGAATCTTTCATTTCAGATTTTAATAAAGGACCTGCCGCCAACAGCTTACCAGCTTGTTTTAATTTTTTTAAATTAGCAATATGGGAATCTAGATGCTGCTCACGTTTTATAGCGGAATCTGGCACATCAAAGCCAATAATACAAAATAAACTCATTTAAATCTCCTCAGACTGATTAATAAATATACAGTTTTCTCATCTTCTACACTTGCTTGACTATATTTAATTTTCATTATGTGGATAATCTCTTTTCTTCAGTAGCTAATTGATTAGCAAGCTCTGTGTTTCCTAATCCTAATACCACATTTTGGTATCTGCTAATACAATAGGTATACAAAGGTAAAAGGGCTAGACGTAACTTTTCTGGACTAATAGAAACTACCGAATTTGCTGGAGTATTGCGAAGAACATATGATATATTAACAATCTCTCTAGATTCAGGAATTACACTGGCTATCACTTTATAAAAATATTCTACAGAATCTTTATTTTTCCCAATTACACCCGGGTGGTCTAAAGTAAAAAGC
>JAJFBO010000112.1 GCA_020697025.1 Burkholderiales bacterium | reverse complement strand
TTCACTGGCAGCAATTGCCAATAAAATCAGTTTACAAGTTAATTTTTTCATGGATGCCCTTATTATTTGCTGGTTACTGGTGAATACATTTCAAGTACATGATTGCTATCATGCATTATTGCCTGTAGTGGTGTATCTGTATTTTGGGAAGCTTTTAATACTTCATTAATTGCCACCTCAAATGTACCGGGTATACTCCAGGTGGTTGTTATTGGATAATCCGCCCGAACATTCCAAACTAACTGCCATCCTTCTTTTTTGGTCCACTTGGTTAAACTATTACGTAATGTTTTATCTTTAGGATCCAAAGTCCATACTTGATTAAAGGAATTTGATTGCGACATATTAGAAGCTATTTTTACATCTGCTGGATTATTTGCAGTAAATACAATATTGTTACCGTTAATATTGACGCTATAGTTAAATTTTGCAGCAGTAGTATTAATGAAGTCTCTGATTGTCCCATTTGTAGTAATAAAAATATTTTGCACCTCTGCCTGATTGGGAGTTTTAACAGTTGCCAGAAGCCCTAACTTATTTAACTTACTAACTACCACATTAATATTTGAAAATAATTTCTTTACTGTGACTTGTTGATCAAGTATACCTGGTGCTGAATCTTGTACATTACTTTTATCAAAAATATACTGATCATCTGCATAAGATAATACAGGTAATAGTAAACAAATTAAAATCACTGCATGTCTTCTCATAAATTTCGCCTCTTAAAATTCTTTGGTTAATAAATTTGTTGTTATCCGTTTAATCGATGTACTAACTACGTCCTGGAGCATTGCCGTATAATTTAATAAGTTCTCTCTAAAATAAATAAAATCAGGATTAACTGTTTCGGAAGAATTTTTGTTTATAAATTTTGCTATTTCTATTGTATTCATTTGTTCTAACAGCCTATTAGCTATTTCGTCTGCTAATGTACTTATTAGCTTGTCCTCTTTACTTAATTCATTAACTATTCTTGCTATAATTTCTTCTGTTGCCACCTGGTCAAATTGTGCACTTGGCTTTACTGATAATCCTTCTTCCGGAGAAATTTTATCCGCGGTAAATGGCTTTATCAGATGTCTTGAAACTGTTATATTTTCTTCCGGTATATTAACCTCTCTATCAACTATAATATCTTCATGTTCAGGGATATCCGGTTTATAATTTTCATCTTTTACTTCATCTGGCGCCTGACTTGTTTCAGGTTTACGCCCAGATTTTTTCTTCTGCGGACTAATTGGAAATATAACTCCGTCATTATTTTTCTGCGTTTTTGCCATTTATCCTGATTTCCTTAACAAATATTCCTGGCTAAAATTTTCTAACTCGGCTAAAATAATGGGCTCCAAAGTCTCTAAAAATTTATTTGTCCTATCTTTGTATTGCCCATCATTAATAATATTTTGTGTATTGATAATCTTTATAGTCAATATATTTGCTATTTTTACACATAAATTATTTATGAAATCCTGGTTCAAGAAAATTTCTGAGGTAATTTTTTCTAATATAACCTTATCTGAGTCAATATCATTATTTTCAAATCTGTTCGCATTGAATTCCATAATTTGCTGGGTTGAAGGTTTCTCTATATTATTTAATTCTTGTTCATGCTGTATTATCTGTTGCGAGCTAAAATAGTCATCTTCAATATTTTTTTCTACGTCCCTGACTGCATCTGCTGCTATTTCATCTTTCCCAGAAAGATAAATGGCTTCATTTACTAACTCGCTGATTCTTTTTGTACCAGCTGAAGGCTTATCCTTCTTAAGAAAAGTTCCCATACCTTTAATAAAATCAATCATAAAATAATTCCTGTTATACCTTATATGGACGTAAAATCAATGTGGCAGTCAGCATTACATTAAACTGCATACCCTGACGAATTATGATAGTAGGAGCCACATTCAAATTCTTGTTTGTTATCGCTAAACCAGTTTGGCCAAGCTGCTGGCCCAAACTACCAGATAATGTCTGCCCAACAGTTGGATTAGGATTAGTTGTAAGCCCTATTCCCCCACTTTGCACATTTGCATTGGTATTATTCTGGCTATACTGCATGCCAGCAGTTATAACTCCCATAATAAAACTCGTGCCAAAAAGCTTCCAGTAATGGTTATCAACAATATCACTAAACCCTTCAAAACCACTTAAATCGCTGCCAGGCAACCCTTTCAAATCAAATGAATCCCCATTTGGCATAATTAACTGACTCCACCCCACACCAATCCGGCTGCTTCCATATGATATCGCATTGGTATATTTGCCAATCAATATCGAGCCTTGTGGTATAAGTACATAACGCCCTCTAACAGAGTCATAAACATTTTCTGTAACCTGCCCTTTTACTGAACCACTGATTTCTGAATTTAAGCCAGATATCATTACACATGGGATTAATGTCCCGGCTTTAAGCTCATATGGGCTTTTAGGTGAAATTAATATAGCAGACGAATAGGCATCACTATTTGCTGTACTTTCTACATTTGTAGCAGAAACTTTATTTTGTGGGGCAGCTATAGGATTACTGCCTGACACACCAGAAGCGCTGCCTTTTAAATTAATTAATGATTTTGATGCATACGCAGCATATCCAGCCTGTGCCCGTTTAATTTTATCCTGGTTTTTTGCCTGAATAATTTGCTTTCGCATCTCATCTACACTGTCTGCTTTACTTGCTGCTGCATCTGGACCCACTTCTGCAATTGGTGGAACAGCCTGGGCAAGAGGACTTTCTTTTACATCAACTGGCGCAAGTGCTAATTTTGAATGCTCAGGATTATTTATAATTTTATTAATTTCATCATCGCTGCCCTTTACAGTATTTGGATCCAGGGCTTTAGCCATACCCGAAGGGTTTGCCACATCCGTATTATCACCCCCTGGCTTTTGAAATATTGCATAAACCGTTAAGCTTACACCAACTATTAATATTATTGAAACAATAAGCGTCAGTCTGGGAATATTAAACCCCTTAGCTTTCGGGATGTCCATAAACTGTTCCTGTTCACTCATGTTTAGCCCCCAAACAATCTGGCCCAGAACCCTTTTTGAACCGCCTTGGAAATAGTAATTCTTTGTTCATTATCATCTAGCCCCAGAACCAGCACACCTTTATCAAATATCTTATCAACAATATAAAATGGTGCTTTATACCTAAAATTAACTAATTGGAGGGTGTCTCCATCTGGAGCTAATACATAAAATGCAGGTAAATCTTTACTTGATATCGAAGTTGCCATCTGAATATATACATGATGTCCATCATCAAATACCTGTGTAGGATTAAACGGCGCTGAAGTATCGCCACTTACCTCATAATTAAAATGCATATCCCGTGGATTAACCAAATTGTCATCACTTAAAAGCAAGTTATCGCTACTCTCATTTTTTTGCCGCTGTCCTTCCATCTGCTGTATTTGTTCATCTGGATAATAAAATCCTACTCTACTGACATTTACGCTGTTTGAACTATATAATTTCATGTAGTAAGTGCGCTTATCGGTTGTAATTAAAAGTGTTGTTTCCAAGCCAGGATCAGTTGGTTTTAATACCACATGCGGAGATGGTTTTCCGTCATTTCCTGAATAAATGATTGGTACTGTACCGTCGCCCTCATTCCAGCGCAGCGAATCACCTATCATTAGTCCTTTAACTACTTCACCTGCTTCAAGCTGAATATCGCATAATTGCAATGGCTGGCAGGTGATTTTAGGTTCATATTGGCCATATGGGAATAAGACTAAACCATCTTTACTTAGCACCGGACCAGGTGTTCCCCCATCTTGCCAGATTTGCGATTGTTTTAACGCATCCGTTGATACATTAATTTTAGAATCATAAATAATCCTTAATGTATTATTTAACTGGTCATACACAAGTGTTGCGCGGTTTTGGGTTTTAGTTGCTACAAAAGCTTGTATATCTTTTATATTAGTATGCTGTAGTTCTAAATTTAATGGATAGGCTTTAACCGTACCAAGATTAGGTAAAATTTTTGTAGTGCCATCATATTGTTGCAGAGCTGCTGGCAATCCAGCAACGTCTCCGTTAAAATTAAAATCAAAACTGCTATTAGCAAAGTATGTTACTTGCTGAGTTTTTACTGTATGTTGCCGATAATATCTTCTTTTACGCTTAGTCTTAGCCATTGTAGGGCTTGGCACAGTTTCAGGTTCAGGAGCAATTACAGGCGCCGACGCAGGAAGAGCACTTATTTTGGGCACAGGTGGTGCTGTATCAGTAATGGTACTTGTAGCCGGATTTACCCCAGTATAAGGAGCACTATTGGCTACTGCATAAGACACACTGCTTGTAACAAAAAACGCAAAAAATAATATATAAAAACTTTTCATTAAAATGCTTCCTTACTGGCTTATTTCCTGGTTAATATTAATATCGCTTACAACTATACCTAATGGATCATATAATAAAATTGCCGGATCCACTATATCCTGATTAAGTGTAAAGGTTACAGTTCCTTTAAACCTGTCTGCCGGCATATCACCTACTTGCTCTTCCCAATCAATTTGCCATGTATTTTTACTTATCGGTAATATATTTTTAATCGTAACTTTAAGGGTTTTGCCTTCATTGGCAGTATATCTATTCTTGATCATTGGTATAACTGAATTGGTAAACAAGTCTGGCGTACTCATCATTTTTACTTTACGCATATACTGGTCTTTTAGTTCAATATCTTGAGGAATCTGGCGTAGATCAATGATATAATCTTTTAATTGATTAGCTAACATCGGCTGGGTAATTCTTAAAACATCGGTTACCACCCCGCTATAAGTTAACCCCCCTTTGGAATCAGCCATATATACCATAGGAAT
>JAJFBO010000111.1 GCA_020697025.1 Burkholderiales bacterium | reverse complement strand
AATATTAGAGCAGTTTAATTAAAGATCAAATATGGTAATAATATTATCTAAAATACTGCTGGAAGAAGTGTATAATAAAATTCAAAATAGTACTATATAGCCCGAATATTTATACTTTGACTATATAGCAGATTTATACAATTAATCAAGATTCTTTGTAACAAAATCCCAATTAACTAATTTCCAGAATGCTTCCAAATAATTTGGCCGGCTGTTACGATAATCAATATAGTAAGCATGTTCCCACACATCACAAGTTAGAAGCGCCTTATTTTCTGTAGTTAACGGTGTTGCAGCATTGGAAGTGGAAACTAAATCCAATTCTCCATTTGGCGTTTTAACCAGCCAGCCCCAGCCTGAGCCAAATGTACCTATTGATAATGCTGTAAATGCTTTTTTAAATTCATCAAAAGAGCCCCATTTTTTTGAAATAGCTTCTTTTAACTGACCTGTTGGCTCACCACCACCATTAGGGCTTAAGCAGTTCCAGTAAAAAGTATGGTTCCATACCTGTGCCGAATTATTAAAAATACCGCCCGAAGATTTTTTAATGATATCGTCCAGGGACATATTTTCAAACTCTGTTCCTTTAATCAAATTATTTAAATTTGTAACATAAGTCTGATGATGTTTGCCATAATGATATTCTAAAGTCTCCTTAGAGATATGCGGCTGTAATGCATCTGGTGCATAAGGTAGGGCAGGTAATTTGTGTTCCATAAAATTTTCCTTTTAAATAAAATATTTACATCACGTAGTTTAGCATACTTAGCTTTTAAACGCTGATAAAATGCTCTTTACTGCTATACCATAACTTAGTATAGAACTTAGCTAATTCCGGATTATGTTCCAGTAAATCTATTGCTACAGTTTTTGCATTATTTAATAAATCAAGATCTTCTTCCAAATTAGCAAACCGCAATAACGGCAAACCACTTTGCCGTGAACCTAAAATTTCACCCGGTCCACGAATTAATAAATCCTCATGGGCAATTTTATATCCATCAGCATTTTCAAATATTGCTTTTAATCTTTGTTTAGCAATTTCCCCTAATGGATTTTGGTAAAGTAAAATGCATTGGCTTTCAATATTCCCACGCCCTACCCGCCCGCGTAATTGATGTAATTGGGATAATCCCATTCGCTCACTATGTTCAATCACCATAATACTTGCGTTTGGCACATCAACCCCAACTTCTATAACAGTGGTAGCAACTAGAACCTGTATTTCTCCTTGTTGAAATAAATGCATAATATTAGTTTTTTCTACAGTCTTTAACCGACCATGGATCAGGCCAATTTTAATTGGTGCAAGACTTTTGGTTAATTCGTTAAAAGTATTAACTGCGCTTTCCAGCTCTAAAGTATCTGACTCATCTATTAATGGGCATACCCAGTATACTTGTTGGTTATGTGATTTTATAAACTCCAGGACTTCATGTCTACGCTTGTTATTAACTAACAATGTTTTTATGGGGGTACGCCCAGGTGGTAACTCATCAATAATAGATAAATCAAGGTCTGCGTAATAGCTCATAGCAAGAGTGCGTGGAATTGGAGTAGCAGACATCATTAACTGATGAGGATTTTTGCCTTTACTTTGTAATACTAAACGCTGCTCTACTCCAAAGCGGTGCTGCTCATCAATAACTACTAGAGCAAGATTATAAAATTCTACTTTTTTTTGTAAAACCGCATGTGTACCAATGACAATTTGCGCCCTATTTTCTTTGATTTTAGTATATACTTCCTGTTTTTCTGAAGCCTTTAAACTACCACTTAGCCATACAACATTTAACCCAAGCTTTTGAAGTAAATTTTTAGTTTTTATATAATGTTGTTCAGCCAGTATTTCTGTAGGTGCAACAATACATGCCTGATAGCCATTTTCTACAGCAACTAACATGGCAAGTGTTGCTACAATTGTCTTACCGCTGCCTACATCACCTTGTAAAAGTCTGTTCATCTGTGTTGGTTTAGCTATATCGATATAAATTTCGGCTAATACCCTGGTTTGGGCTTTAGTCAAACTAAAGGCTAAATCATTTAATAGTGCTTTCGTATGTGTAGCCCGTGGTTTTAATATTACAGATTCACCTTGGTGTTTATGTACATAAGCATTGCGTAAAATTAGTTGCTGCACTAATAATTCATCAAACTTAAGGCGTTTTAATGCAACTTTATGCATACCCTGATTAAATTGCTCTGCTGTAAGATGATGTAAAATATTAACTGCATAATCAAGAGGAATTAAATTATACTGCTTTAAAATATCAGGAGCCAGTATTTCAGGTATAATCGAATTAGATAAAACCGGTTTGATTAATTTATGCAGTGTATTTTGGGTAAGACCGTTAGTTGTTGAATAAATTGGTGTGAAGCTTTGCGGGAGTTCAGTTGTTGTACTTACACTTTGTATTTTTGGGTGAATAATCGTCTTATTCCCGTGGAAATCCAGCTTTATTTCACCAAAGGCTCTAATTCTTTTGCCAATTTGGTATTGTGTTTTATAACTAGGGTAAAAATGAAAAAATACTAAAATTATAATTCCATTAGAATCTGATATTTTTACATGTAACTGTGGGGTTCTGGTTTGCATTATATCGCAGCTGACAACTTCGCCCTCAACTTGTACCTGCATGCCTGCACTTGCTTCGCAAACTTTATATACTTTGGTTAAATCTTCATAACGTAATGGTACATGGAGGAGTAAATCCCAGAGAGTGTTTAACCCTAAGATTTTTAATTTATTCAGAGTTTTATCCGGAGCATTTATAGGCTGCAAAAGTTGTTGCATATATTAATTAATCTTTATCAGTTAAAGAGTTGGTCTGATTAGTCTTATGTCTTTTAGGCTCAGGTGTATATTGTAATTGTGGCATTTGAAGTTTTTCCTTATTAGTACAAAACTCTCCGGAGATTAGATCACTGGTATCTATACTAGCACAGACACTTCCTAAATCCGGGCTTTTAGGCATAAAAGGCCCGCCAGTAGCTGCTCCCCCAGGACTGCCTAAATAACCCCATGGTTTAGAACTATTTAAGCTGTAATTATATGTATAACAACCATCAGCATAATTAACCCCTGCTTCATCTTTAACTATACTGGTATCACATATAACCTGGCGGGCATATTTTTTTTGCTTTTTTGTTATTAATCCTTCTGCAATAACTCCCCATACATTATAAGCCGAATTATGAAATGGTATTTTTTTGGCGGTCCACTCAGGAGTTTTACCATCATGAAGTGGACCACGTGCAAGTATAAGACGGCCATTGTCTATTAAAACACTATTACTTTCTTTGCCGGGTTTTCCTGCTGTTGTATCAAGAATATATTTTCCACTTTCCTGCTGCTGCAGCCTCCAGGCAAACACACAGTAACCAGTCATTTCAAATCCCTCTATATTTTTATTTGGCTGACTATCTGTTGGAGTAGGAAAGTACTTTGGTATAGCCTCATAACACCTGCCAACTTCTTCATTGGCAAAAACCATATTCATGAATAAATTTAATAAAATAAGTACACCCAGACAGTAGTTATTTAATTTATATATTTTTATTGCCGTTAGTCCTTTAATAATTAATATTTTTTCATAGTGGTAGTCTAATAAAACCTGCAAAAACGAGTATTAGCAGCATATATTATATCATTTACCAAGCTGTAAATAGAGTATTTGATTTAAATATGTTTCAAGAATTTTTTGTTAAGTTTATCCTATATAAAACAATATTTTTATAATGTACAAAAAAATATACTTGCTTAGACTTCTAAGTTAAACTAGGTAATAATATAGATTTATTTAAAACATATCTGTAGTTATGGGATAATATACAATAATTATATAGAATAATGTTATAATCTCAGCCTTTAAATCTGGTGCTTTATAGACCTGGTAATTGGTAACTGCATAAGAATAAGCCATTATTTGTGTATTTTTAGAAAATTTCATTTGAGTTTAGGAAGCTGGATGCTTAATAAAAATTTTATTGGTAATGTATTTATGATTTCTGGTTGTGCAATGGGATCTGGCTGTTTAGCCATGCCCATGCTTGCTTCCGGGCCTAATTTTATTTTTTCAGCTTTTTTCTTAATTTTAACCGGAATTTTCTCATATTTTTTAGCTTCAGTATCGCTGGAAATATTTTTAGTATATAAAGACGACGTTAATGCTTCTACTATAGTTAAAAATAATTTTGGTCAACCAGGAGTTATATTCTCGGGTTTAATTAATATGGGATTAATGTATGCATTACTTTCCCTTTATATGAATGGCGGCGCTGATTTACTAAGCAAAACTGTTTTTCCAGTTGCTAATTTACATGTTTCAAACAGGTTATCATTATTATTTTTTATACTAATATTTATACCAATTTTTTATAAAGGCGCCAGTTTAATAGTAAAATCAAATAAAGGTATTTTCTATATTAAATTATTCAGTTTTTTAACAGTAGTAATTTCTGGTCTTGCTTTTATATCACGGGATTTAATGGTGATTATGCTTGAACAATTACGTTATATTCCACGCGCATTGCCAATATTTTTTGGCGCACTATGGTTTCATTTTGTAATTCCAGTAATTGCCAGGCTAAATAATTATGAAAGAAAAAGGTGCAATACTATATTTGCAGTTGGTTTGATTATACCAGTTGTCTTATATATATTATGGATTGGCGTAATGTTAAGCTTAATCCCACGTGAGGGCAGCGGACATACTTTTTATGATTTACTTAGCAAAAAAGAATCTGTAGGGGCAATGATTAGTTACGCAATGTCAAATAATCCACATATTCCTTATCTAACAAGAATTTCATTAAATTTATTTTCTAATTTTGCCTTACTAACTTCATTTCTTGTAGT
>JAJFBO010000110.1 GCA_020697025.1 Burkholderiales bacterium | reverse complement strand
ACCTTAATTAATGTATAGATTGCAATATAGATTAATAAAAGGATTATAAATTATAGATATTTTTAGATAGATATTTTTTTAAAAAATAAATATTAATTAAACATATAATTGAGATAATTAAGCAAATTAGTATTATATACATGTAGCTGCCGGTTAGATTTAAGACTGCACTAGTCCATAACGGGGTTAAACCACCGCCAATAGTTGCTGCTACAGTAAAGCATACAGCAACCCCGCTATAACGAACTGGAGCAGGAAATAAATCAACTAATAAACCTGCATACACACTATTTAATCCAGCAATTAAAATTGAAACTATAATCACGGCAATATACAAGTTATGTAAATTATTTAAAACTATATATTTATTTAAGAGTAAGCTAAAAGTAATAACTAAACCAATAATTGATAACCGGGCAATCAAAACAGGTTTTACTTTATAGGTAATAACTGCAAAAAATAAAATAAAAATAGCTAGTGTAAATGCCCCAACGGCACTAACCCCGGTACTATCTTGCAAACTTAAGCCTAGATACTTAATAAATAAATTAGGTAAAAATAAGTGAAATATACTTGTTACCAAAGATACCAGCAGGGCTAAAAAAGTACCTAAAACTATAGCTGTTTTATGCATGGCAAATAAACTAAATACTGGTATCTTTTGCAGCTTTTTTTGTGTTTTTAATGCCTGAAACTGATCTGTCTCAGCTATATGTTTACGAATATAAAAGCCAATAACTGCAAGTACCCCCCCGCTTAGAAATGGAATTCTCCATCCATAAGAATACAAAAAACTATGGCTCATGGAATTTGTCATAGCCCTGATTAAGAGTGATCCCCCGGCAATACTTATATTAGCTCCAAATGGTATCCAGGCACAATAATAATAGTAATTTTTTTGGCTATATTTTTCTGCAATAAAAGTAATGGCTCCAGGCAGCTCAGCCCCTGAAGAAAATCCTTGAAATATCCGGGATAAAATTAAAAGAACCGTTGCCAGGTATCCAATTTGATCAAATGTCGGTAATATGCCAATTACGACAGATGGAATGGCAGTACACAGTATAGATAAAGTAAAAACCGACTTACGTCCGTATTTATCCCCCAAACTACCTAAAACTATTCCCCCAACAGGCCTAAGCAAATAACTAATAGTAATTGTTAAATAAGTAAAAACTAAAGATAAATTACCGATATTATGTGGAAAAAATAAAGTAGACAGTAATGAAGATAAAAAGACGAAGACAAAAAAATCAAACATTTCAAAAATATTGCCAATTGCGGTAGCCACAAATAAATTGAAATTACTTTTGATATATGAAGTTTTGTTCATTAATATAGTATATCCTAAAAATGATTATTTATGAATAATCACAATAGGGACACATTATCACATAAAATATACTGGATTTTGTGAGTATTTATATAGTTTTGCTATTCTATTGCTTCAAAATAAATTAGCCACATTAATAACGACGCTCTTATCTTCTTTCTGGGCAACTAGTTTATCCGCCAAATGTGTGGGTTCGGGTAATCGAAATCTTCCACTACAAGAAATGGTTAATTCGGTAATTGTTTCCAAGTCTGCTTTATGCCCAATACTCACAAATACTGGTTTTACATTGCTGCGGGTACGTATCACATTACCTATAATTTTATCTTTGGCAATTAAGGGGCTAAATGAACCACGTTCCAAAGCTGGTTCTGTATATTTTCCATAAAGTAAACTTTTCCCACACCCAAAGGCAGGTAAATCAAAGATTAATCCCACATGGGCAGCAATTCCCATGCTTCTTGGGTGGGCTATACCATGCCCATCAACCATCAAAATATCAGGCATTTGATTTATTTTTTTCATAACCTCTATTATTGCAGGAATTTCGCGAAAAGATAATAAGCCCGGAACATAAGGAAATGTAAGTGGAGCATGCGCTATATGATACTCAAGCATCTGACGGCTTTGTATATCCCAAATTACAGCCGCAGCAAAGTACTTAGACATATCACTTGACGGCGCACAGTCAATTCCAGCTATATAACGTATATTATCAATTTTTAGCTTATCTACTCTTATTCTGCCTGCCAATTCTTTTTGTACCCTAACTGCCTCAGGTACACTAAGATTCCATTTATGCCCTACTGATGGTATCATTCAAATACCCAATATCCGGCAAAACTGCTGTTTTTTAGTAATTCTATTTTTTGCTGCTCAATATTTAACGCATTTTGAATAACAGAAATTTGATTCATTCTATCTAAATAAGCTTGTATATTTTTGTAATTGTCCAATAAGTTAAATTTATTACCAAACCTAAGAATTCCATAAGCCTGGGCATCTATAACTGTCATCTCTTTAGAAAATAAAAACGCATTTTTAGATAAATAATTATCTATGTATTCAAATATATTATTAAGTTTTTTTATAGCAAACTCTCTTAATTGTGGAATATTTGCTTCATCAATAAAAGCCTCTGGCCTAAATAACGGCCCAAATGAAACATGCAGGTTTGATGATAGATAAGACAACCATTTATATGCTTCAATTCTATCTTTAGACTCCAGGGGCATAAAAATTTTTGATTGGGGATTATTATCAACTAAATACATAATTATTGCCGAATTTTCATAAATAACATTCCCGTTATCCAATAAAGCCCCTACTTTTCCTAACGGGTTTATCTTTAAAAAAGCATCACTTTTTCTAATTTGAGCTGTGGTAATCCCGATTTTATAAGGTTTTCCAATTAACTCAAGCGCCACCATTGAACCAAAAGAACAAGCCCCCGGAATGATAAATAATACTGTATCGTTCATATAAACTCCAATTCAAATTTAAATTATATCATAATAACTGCAAGATTTAGCCAATAACAAATCTTTATAGTTTACTTTAAAAATATCAAAATTAAAACAGGAAAAACTATCTGTTAATTTATATTAATATTTTATAGCAAATTAATTTCCTGAGGCCCATCAGACATCCTATTTCGTGAAGCAATTTCATCGGCAGTGCATGTTTCGTTTTCAAAAGTATTAATTTCCACCTGTAACTGCTCATTCATAAATTTATACCTCGACTTATATTCAGTAAATATATCACACCATAATCTAATATAAATTTTATATTTACCATCATTAGCTAAGTGTACCAGGCCTTGTTCACCATAAATTTTTAACCCCTTAATAGTATCAGGAATATTGCTGCTTTCTTTAATTGAAGCTCCAATTAGAAAAAATTTCCACGTAAAATTAAAACCACTATATTTTGGTTCAGTTTTAATAACATTCAGATATGTCTTAACCTGATCTAAATGAACATCTGTCAACTCAAGTTGCGGGCGTTTTAATTCTACTACTACGCACTCTACCTTGCCATTACCATCAAAGTTTTGTTTTACTAAAACAAGATCCAATTCTTTATTCTTGTCTTTATGCACTAGTTGATGATATTGGGTTGCGCCGGTTGTTTCATATATTATCCGGGTTAGAACGTTGGTAAACTTTCTATCAGTTGAAGCAACTAAATGATACTGCTCACCTAAAATCCAATAAGATTTATCCATAATTTTCTGAATATGAGCAACTTCATAGGTTTTATATTTTTTATGATTAAATATTAAATCTTCAAGATCATTAATTACTTCAAGCCGGTCTTTAATAATTTCAATTGCATTAATTACATGGGAAAGTTTTAAAAACTTTAATTGGTTAGAGAACCTGTTTAGCTGCTGCTCACTTAGTTCAAGTACCTCACCTAACACTGTGATAAGATCATCAGTATTGCTATGGGTAATAAGCCTGTTAATAAATCCGGCAACAATGTTTTCCTGTTTATTGCTTAACCCCTTAAAAATTTCTGGTTCAGTTAAATATAAATCATATATAGTATCTGATAAACATTTAACCCGAAACTCGTCAAATGAATTATTGGCAGTAAATAACTTTGAATTCTTTAATTTAGCTACTAATTTTTGGGCATTTCTTTCTATCAGCGGGTTTTTTAAAATATTTAACTCTTCATTGAGTTTTACCTGCAATTTTTTAAAAATTTTCAAGGCATCCTTATCCTGGAATAGTTGCCGGTTATTACTATGGTGATCATATTCTGCAAAGAATTCGCTTTCTACAAAGACACAATGATGAAAATTGTCTCTCTTATTATTTAAAGAGGTATGCTTTGTAAACTCTTTTTCTCCCTTTGTATCACGAAAGTAATAGCGTGAATAATTATCCGCAAGTTTTTTTTGCCAGATATAAAAAATACTGATAAACTCATATTTGTCAATATTAAACTTATAGCATACTTCTTGTCTGATTATTGGCCATAGATCCAGTGGAGAACCATTAATTTTAATAGTTATTTTTTTAAAAATTATTTAAGATGCAAAATATTCAAAAAAAAAAGTTAAAACATTGTTTTGAAAATATGCATCTGAAAAATCTCTATTAACCTGATTTATAAGAACTTCTGTCCCAGTGGGTTTACCTAATAACTCAATTGGATCAGTAAACTCGCAGTGTTTTATTTCAGTTTGATTAATAGTAATCTTCGAATAGTATGTCTTTCCATCATGTTTAAAAGTAGTCGCCCATTCTGCATTATTACTAAAGGTATGAAATGCTAATCGCCCCAAGCCTTTTTTCCCGTGTGTTGTAGAAAATTTTGTTTTACCAACTGCCTTGTGTGATGTTAGTACTGGTTTAAAAGTCTTTTCAATTTCAAAAGTATTAATTCCTAAACCATCATCCTTAATTTTTAATTCAGTTATTGAGCCAAACTCGTCAGTAATATAGTTGATATTAATATTTTGTGCTCCAGCATCAATACTGTTCCATACCAATTCTGCTAATGCTTCCGCTATTTTATACGCATT
>JAJFBO010000109.1 GCA_020697025.1 Burkholderiales bacterium | reverse complement strand
TTCGAGTCTCTTCTTCCGCACCATGGTTTTTATTTTTATCCCTGAATCACCTTGATAACATTGGTTTTATTAGATATACCATTAAAAACAAGCCCTATTCTCAGCTTCTAACTTTTGCTAAAATTTGCCATTTTTTACCCATTTTTACTATCATTTTCCAATTCTACGTCCTAATTACGTCCTAAAAAGTAGACAAGATTAATGGAAAATATTTAATTCAGTTGTTTGGAATTCCGAATAACTGACATATAGCTTCTAACTACTATTCTGTGTGATAGATCTGCAAATGTCCTATTTCTAAACTTGAAAATGTCCTATTTTCTATAAGCCGCATGTCCTATTTTTCTTCAACTAAAAATTATAAAAACCCATACAAAACAGGGTATAATACTGAGTATTGTCCTATTTTTGTTTTTACATTTGTCCTATTATCTACCAGATGAGCGGTACGTTTTTATAAGAAAGTAGTTATTTAAATGAATATAATAAAAAAACCTATTGTTGATTTTGAACATCCATTAGTAACGTTGGTTGTAGAATTAGAAAAATTACGCGAAACCTCTCTGAACGGAACTACTCCTGCAAATATGTTTTTCTTGATAAAAAGGCTATTTCACCTTTTAGAAAGCGTTGGTTCTGCTAGAATTGAGGGAAATAATACAACAATTGCTCAATATATTATTGAAAATGATAAAAGTCAACATGCTGTTGAAGCAGAAAATGTACAAGAAATCAGCAATATTGATTCTTTATTAACAAATATCGATGAAATGGGTGGACAAATAGAAATAAGTAGCTTCTTTATTCGACAGCTACATTCACACATTGTAAAAGGGTTAGAGCGTGAAGGTAGCAAAAACCCTGGTGCATATCGTACTATTAACGTGCAAATAGCTAAATCACCGCACACACCCCCAGATTATACTGAAGTAAATGATTATATGGAACAGTTAGTAACATTTATAAATGCTGCTGATACACCGCAATATGATTTAATTAAAATTGCAGTAGCACATCATGCTTTCGCTTGGATACATCCGTTCGACAACGGTAATGGTCGTGTAGTAAGGGCATTGACTTATGCTCTTATGCTTAAATATGGGTTTAGAATTGATAGAGTTGGCCGAGTTATGAACCCTGTTGCAGTCTTCTGTGCAAATCGTAACGAATATTATGACATGCTACAAAAAGCAGATGATTTAAGCAATGATGGTTTAATAACATGGTGCACATATGTTTTAGAGGCTGTTAAATCTGAATATAATAAGACCCTTAAATTAGCTGATTATACTTTTGTGTTTGAGCAATTGATGAAGCCTGCAATTAAAGAGTTAAATACTTTAGGGGTAATAAATAATTCAAATGATTTACAGATAATCGAAATGGCTATAGCAAAAGATTTTTTTAAAAAGTCAGACATAATTGCTTTCTGTACTAATGATAAAGCAGCTACTAGGAAACTTAGTGAGTTAAAAGAAAAAAAATTAATCAGCACATTAAAAGATAAAAGTAAGTTATATAAATTTAACTTATCAAATGGTTTATTTCTACGCTTGGTAGCAACTAGTTTAGCAAAAGAAGGTTTTCTGCCTGAAATGGTGACATCCTAGCTGATTAATGTACTCTATTGAAATAGAAAATATTTATGATCCACTTGGAAAATTAAAACTATTTGACAAAGTATAAACTTACATGTCAGTAATATTTTTCCAGAAAATGAATTACAAAAATTTTTATTTGTCAAGGGTTACTTGACAATCGATCTCGATGAGGAAAATTAAAAAAACATTAAAAAAATCTATTACTCAGTTTAAATCTATTATAGATAATAAACAACTGCGTAGTTTAGCAAAGATTTACTAGTTCAATTTAAATAATTGGAGTTTAAATGTTAATTGAGTACAAAAAAGAAAATGAGTTAGGTTTACATTTTATTAAATTTTCAAGTCATGAAAAAATATTTGAAATATATGACATATATGTTGAAAATCCAGATCAGAAGTTATTATTAAATAATTTAATTAGTATGCCCTCCATAGGAAAGTGTTATAACAATGGAAATGAGTTTTTAATTATTGAATTATCAGAAATTGAAAATGATCTATTAATTAAGGCCGCAAGTATCTGTAATTATGATATGCTTTTTTCAAAAATATTTTTTATGACGCAAATCGGGACATATAATATTAATTTGTCTGATATTCTAAAAGCACAAATGGTTAATTATTGTTTTAATAATAGATTTGAAATATATGATCCACATTCAAAAAAATCCTATCGAGACCTGCTATTACGCCCGATTAAACAAGAAGATTTTAAGAGAGAAATGGATAGCTTTATTGACAAAATGAATTTTATTTTAAATGCCATTGGATGTGTTTGTAAAGATTGTGAACCAGATAAGTATGGTATAAGCCCCAAAATAGAAACTAAGCATGAGGAGCAATTAAATTACAATTCATTTCTCAAAAATAACAGTATTTACCGTCATCATGTAATATTACGCCCAGAAATTGATTTGTATAATAGTAAAAACCGTTCGCAGCGATCTGGAGATTGGTTAATCTATCAGCGTAAGAACAATAATATTCGCTTTTTATTTTTATGGCAGCATCCTGACCATATGGCTCTAAGCTTGGCAAAGTATAATGCAGTGGATACATTTGATCCTCATCAATACATGTTAACAAAGAGAAAGAAAATTAATGAAGTTTCAAAAAATATAAAAAATAAAACAGGTAAAGACCTAAATAAATTATCTCTAAATTTGCATCATGATTTTATCACAAAATTGGCACGAGAAATTTTAAACAAAAATTATAATGAAATTTTATGAACTTGCGCTAATTAAAAAAATTTAGAATTTGTAAAACATGTCCTATTTACGTCCTATAACATACACCAGAACCCACAAAGCTAAGGATACCAATGGATTTGAAGATATAAAATGAAGTCTCTTCTTCCGCACCATCTGTTTAGGTACTTTAAAAAAAGAAGAATATAACCTAATCTATTGCTAATATTAAATATAGCACTGTTTTCACAAATAATATATTTTTATTAAATATGGGAATTTTTAGCCAAAAACAGCGGTTTTTTTGCCCTATTTTTTGCTTTTTTGTTCTAAAAATGTCCTAAAAAAGCAATAAATTAACAAAAATATTGATAAATTTAAGGTATTTAAATTGGTAGATACGAATAACTCATTCCGCCTTATCTAATATCTTTAAATAATGCCCCTTATGATTTAATTTTAATTGGTCAACAAGTACACTTGGATTATATTATCAATTTATTTTAGAATGTTACTTTAAATTAATACTCCATAATCCTGTAATAAATGGAGCTTGGACTAGACCAGATGTTTTTTGGCACCATTGTGTTAAAATGTACAAATGTAAAATACCTTAACCCATATCAAATAAGACATATATTTATTTCATATGCTAATGATGGGAAATCGTCCCGAAATTTATATAAATTGACTGAACACTTTAATACTGAGAGGATTTACATGGTTTATAGCAAGCTTATTAAAGGGGGGAAAACTAGGTAAAAAGCTTATAATTATTTAACATCTTCGTTATGAATTTGGTATGTGTTAGAAATCACCCCAGTCAAGTCTGGGGTGACACTTGTGAGGAAGACTCATTTGCTGTTATACAAAATACCGATAGCCTGGTTCAGGAAAAGAACTATTTCTTTTTCGTAGCCGGGAATAAAATTCTCTGGAATATCGCCAGATTTCATTAAATCCCACATCTTACCTTTTAGACCTTCGTTACCTTCATACTGGCTATTTGCACTATCCATAACGGTACGTGCTAATTCCTGTACCTTAGGGTCTGATGGGGGTAAATGCATTATTGATTTTGCATCAGCAAAAATTTTCTTCCATAAAATAGCATTCTCTTCATTATTCTGAGTTGCCGCCATTTCACCAAAAAATGCTAAATCTGCATCTGTAAAATTACGTTTTATCCAATCCTGGTATGTACTATTTTGTTTCATTTTTAATACCTCTAAAATTTTAGCCATAACTGCCCAATCCGGCTCACCTTTTTCAACCATATGTTTAGTTATGCTGTGGTTAATTAACATTATGCTATCTTGCATTTTTTTTATACTATCTTCTAATAGTCTCGCCTGTAAGTTCAATGAACTTAACCAATCAAACTTATTATCCTTTAATACAGTCTTAATCTGAGTTAAATTAAAACCAATATATTTAAGTATATTTATTTTTTGCAAAATAAGCATCTCATTTTTGGAGTAAAAACGATAACCAACATCGCTTTTATGATGAGGTCTTAAAATATCCTGCTCATCATAATACTGTAAAGTACGTACAGTAACACCGGTTAATTTACTGAACTTTTTTATAGTTAAATATTGTTCCATTTTTCCTCCAGATAGATAATATAAATCATCACGTAACGTTAGAGTCAATAGGTATGAGTGATTTTTAATCAAATAATTTCTTAAGGCAAAAATTATTTTTGCAATTGGATAGAAACATTACATCCTTAATTTTAATTTCATATTATACTTCATGAATTAAACTACTGGTAATAAGTATCTCTAATTAACTGCTGGTAAATAAACAATGTTATATATAATCTATTAAACGAGAAATTTACGGGTTTAACTAAACAGACTAAGGACAGAACTTAAATTAGATTTTATATAAAATGTTTCATAACATACGCTATAACTCAGAAAGCTAATGTTACCAATAGGTTTAAAACATGAAATGCATTTTCTTCTTCCGCACAATTTATATGTTATCTAAATAACAATCAAACTTTTGATTTTAAAAGTCTTTACAAGAAATGTAATTCCCATTTGTCAATTTCAGTCATAAAATTTGTTATGCTTTACCCCAAGGTTTTATTTGA
>JAJFBO010000108.1 GCA_020697025.1 Burkholderiales bacterium | reverse complement strand
CTTGCTTCGCTTAAATGAAGCAAATCAGGTAATGCAGACATATCAACAAAATATGGGCCTTAATATTATAAAGATTGATGCTAAAGATGAATTCTATAGTGAATTATCTGGTATTACTGACCCGGAACAAAAAAGAAAAATTATTGGTCGTTTGTTTATAGAGATTTTCCAACGTGAAGCTGCTAAAATAAAAAATGCCAAATTTCTAGCTCAGGGTACCATTTACCCAGATGTAATTGAATCAGCTGGAAGCGCTACCGCACATACAATCAAATCTCATCATAATGTGGGAGGATTACCGGAATCACTTCATTTAAAATTACTTGAACCTTTACGTGAATTATTTAAAGATGAAGTACGTGCGTTAGGAATAACGTTAGGATTGCCTCATTCTATGGTATTTCGCCATCCATTTCCCGGCCCTGGACTAGGTGTAAGGATTTTAGGTGAGATTAAAAGCGAATATGTAGAATTTTTGCAAAGAGCTGATAACATATTTATTGAAGAATTAAGTAACAGTGGCTATTATGCTAAAACCTCTCAAGCATTTGCTGTATTTCTACCAGTTAAAACAGTCGGGGTTATGGGTGATGGGCGCACTTATGATTATGTAATAGCACTACGTGCTGTTGAAACCACAGATTTTATGACTGCTAACGTAGCCAATTTGCCTTTTGAATTAATTACTAAAGTAGCAAACCGGATTATTAATGAAGTTAGGGGCATTAACCGCGTAGTTTATGATATATCTGGCAAACCACCCGCAACTATTGAGTGGGAATAAGGCACAGGGTTTAGATATACAGAATTCATTGAGGCTGCAGAAAATTCAGATAAGAATAGGCTATTTATGATAGAATACGCCTTTGTTTTTGTAGTGAGCATGTATGAAAGGTTTCTACTTAAAAGCCTTAGCACTGCTATTGGGCTTAACTGCAGCAGGAGTGCTTATAGCAACGATTATGATTGCGGTTATCTATCCTAAATTACCAGGAATGGATGAATTACGTAATTATCAGCCAAAATTACCACTTCAAGTAACGTTTTTTTAAACATCAAGGATTTGATATTCAAGGTATTATCCGTGCCGCTTTAGGTAACCTCATTCCAGGGCATGTAAAGTCTGGAGCCAGCACTATTACTATGCAAGTGGCCAGAAACTTCTTTCTTAGTTCACAAAAAACTTATTATCGTAAATTTAATGAAGTCTTACTTTCCTATAAAATAGAAAAATCATTATCTAAAGAACAAATTTTAGAATTATATATTAACCAAATTTATCTTGGGCAAAGAGCTTATGGTTTCGCTGAAGCAGCATTAACCTATTTTGGTAAGCCATTAGATAAACTAAGTATTGCCCAATATGCTGTTTTAGCAGGATTGCCTAAAGCGCCTTCTGCATATAACCCGGTAGTAAACAAAAAACGTTCTGACGAACGAAAAATTTATGTTTTAGGGCGTATGAAAATCAATAATACTATTAATGAAAATGAATATCAAAAAGCTATCCGTGAAAAGATCTCGGTCGTTCATGGTTCAACACGTGATTCAACCGATTCTGGTGGCTATATTTCTGAAATGGTAAGGCAAATGCTTTTTGCCAAATATGGGGATAAAATTTATACCCAAGGTTATAAAGTGTATACCACAATTGATAGTAAAATGCAGCAGGCAGCATATTCTTCCCTACGCTCTGGAATTTTACAATATGATGCAACCACTGGCTATAAGGGTGCTGAAGGACAACTAAATATTAGTGACTCAAATGCCGGGGACAGCCTTACAGATCAGATAATTACGTCGGAATTTGATGATTTGTCAGATTTTGGCGACTTAATTGTAGCTATAGTTCTAGAAGCTGATAATAATCACGTTAAAGTCCGTACAAGAGATGGCAATGAGTTAATTTTTACTGGTAAAGATCTGGATTTTATTCGCAAATTTATCAATTCTGGCGGGGATAAGCAGGTAAAGCGAGGTGCTGTTATCCGTATTCAAAATAATAATAATAAATGGCGAATTTCCCAAATGCCAGCTGTTGAAGGAGCTTTAATCTCAATTAATCCTAATGATGGTTCTATCCGGTCATTAATTGGTGGCTTTGATTTTACTAAAAATAACTTTAATCATGTTATCCAGGCTAAGCGTCAACCTGGATCCAGTTTTAAGCCATTTATTTATTCTGCTGCTTTAGAAAATAATTTATCTGCAAAAACCATAATTGATGACAGCCCGGTTTGTTACCCGGATAACGGCAGTCAATGGTGTCCCAGAAATGATGAAAATAACTTCTTAGGTCCAATTTCTCTACGTCAAGCACTAACCTTATCACGCAATGTGGCAACAGTTAAGATATTAAATAAAATTACTCCACAAAATGCTATAATGTACGCAACAAAATTTGGTTTTGATAAAGCTCAATTTCAACCATATTTAACCATGGCTCTTGGTGCATTTGATGTTACACCTATACAAATGGCTGCTGCTTATGCAGTATTTGCTAACGGGGGGTATTTGGTACAGCCTTATTTTATCCAAAAAATAACTGATAATAATGGTACTGTTCTTGCCCAGACACAAGATATAGACATTCACAGTACACAACCTGTAATTGACCCGCGTAATGCATATATAATGAATAGTATTATGCAAGATGTTGTTCGTTACGGTACAGGACGTAGAGCTTATGGCGAATTAAAACGTGATGATATAGCAGGTAAAACTGGTACCACGACTGATGCCAAAGATGTATGGTTTGATGGCTATACACCTAATTTAGTAACTATAACCTGGATTGGCTATGACCAACCTAAAAGTCTTGGAGCTCATCAGTATGGAGCAACTCTTGCTCTGCCAATTTGGATAAACTTCATGCGTCAGGCGTTAAAAAACACTCCTCAAACCAGTCATAGTATGCCACAGGGAATAATTGTTATACCACATTCTACCTGGAAAAATAATGATGAATACATATATTCAAATTCCAGTCCCTTGGATAATTTAGAAAGTGAAACTACTACTAATGAATCTTCCAGTAATGGTAAAGATAGTGCTTCTGGTGTAGCAGCAGTCTCACCTGAAGCAATTCTAAACGGTCCTGATACAAATAATCAGGCTAAGGAAGCAACAGGAAATAAAACCGGGAATAAACCAGAAAATGTTGATGATTTAATTAATAATATACAAGACTAAGCCTACTAAGTTTAGTTTTAGTATTTAAAATTAAACCAGGTAGCACTTATATAATAACTATCCGTTTTTGCCTCATTTAGCAATAATGATATAAACAAAGGATCGCACAATTTTAAGGAGAGAGCTTTGAAATATTATCCGCACCCATTTTTAGCCAAAGAAGGCTGGCCATTTATCGCAATTAGCCTATTTATAACGCTGCTTATCTATTATCTAGGCAATTTTTGGATTACCCTGCCTTTTATTTTGATTTCAATCTTTATAATTCAATTCTTTCGTGACCCGAAACGGGAAATACCTCTTGATATGGGTGCGATACTATCTCCTGCAGACGGTAAAATTATTTGTGTTGAACAAAGTATAGACGTTTATCAAAATAAAGAAGCAATCAAGGTTAGTATCTTTATGAATGTATTTAATGTTCATTCTAACCGTTCCCCTGTAGATGGCGAAGTTGTAAGCTTACAATATTACCCAGGTAAATTTGTGAATGCTGACTTTGATAAAGCATCAACTGAGAATGAGCGTAATGCTATGATTATTAAAACCACAACCAATTACAAGATAACCGTTGTGCAGGTTGCCGGCTTAATTGCCCGCCGTATTTTATGCTATACCGGAGTGGGTAATTTGTTAGCTCGTGGCGAACGTTATGGATTTATCCGTTTTGGTTCCAGAGTAGATTTGTATTTACCATTAAATGCCAAAATTTTAGTAACTATTGGACAAAATGTAAAAGCTACTGAAACTATTGTTGCTAAACTGGATGACTAATAATGATTAGATCAACTAATACAAATAGAGTATCACCAATATATTTGCTGCCAAATTTACTTACCCTGGGTGCAATGTTTAGCGGTTTTTTTGCTATTGTACAATCTATATACGGTGACTTCATTTCTTGTGGAATTGCTGTTTTTATAGCTATGATTTTAGACAGCCTTGATGGTAGAGTTGCACGTCTTACCCATACCACTTCCCCATTTGGCGCTGAGCTGGATAGTCTATCGGATATGGTAAGTTTTGGAGTAGCACCAGCAATTATTGCATTTAACTGGCATTTACATGAGATGGGGAAAATCGGCTGGTTGGTAACCTTTATATTCTGTGCATGCGGAAGCTTACGTTTAGCCCGGTTTAACACTTTAATTGGTATTGTGGATAAGCGGTACTTTATCGGATTACCTATTCCATCAGCAGCAGCCTTGGTTGTAGGCTATATCTATATGTGCAGTAAATTTGGATTTGATAATAAGGTTAGCCATATCTTAGGTGTCTTGGTCACTTTGTTTGCTGCATTTTCTATGGTATGTAATGTGCGCTTTTATAGCTTTAAAGAACTTAATTTCTATCATAAAGCTAAATTCAGGATTTTACTAATATGCCTGTTGCTTTTGGTCTTATTATTTCTCTACCCTGATATCGTAATATATGGATTTTTTGTAGGTTATACAATAGTTAGCTATTTTATATTTATTTTTAATATTAAAAAGGCATCAATACTTGTTGATGCCTCAAAAGATAATCCGGAAGCCAGATTTTAGATTAATTTATTACTTAATCAAAAGCTTGAGAAATAATTTCTTTTAATTGTGCAGTATGCATAAGAGATGATCCAGTTGCAGGAGCAGCAGCAGCAGGACGACTCACCACCTTAAAGCGCTGTTGTAATTTATCACCAATTATATTCAGGCAATCACAAATTTGATGCCAGGCACCCTGATTATACGGCTCTTCCTGAACCCATATTAATTCGCGGACACGGATATATTTAGTTAATTCCATACTAAAGGCTTCCTGAGGGAATGGATATAGTTGTTCAATTCGTATAATTGCCACCTTATTATCATTACGCATATTGCGCTCATTTAGTAAATCATAGTAAACCTGGCCTGAACAAACTAGTACTTTCTCAGCAGTTTTATAGGCTGATATACTATCATTAATAACTGTCTTAAATCCACCATTAGTCAATTCATTAATATCACTCATAGCATCTTTATAGCGCAGTAGCCGTTTTGACATAAATATTACTAAGGGCTTAATCCAATCAGACTGGGCTTTATGCCTGATCAGGTGAAATATTTGTGCTGCAGTAGTAGGTATTACTACTTGCATGTTATTTTCAGCACATAATTGCAAGAACCGTTCTATTCTAGCCGATGAATGTTCAGGTCCTTGTCCATCATAACCATGAGGCAGCATAAGTGTTAAATTACTTAAGACACCCCACTTTACTTCAGCTGATGCCAGATATTGATCTATTATTACTTGTGCTCCATTGGCAAAATCACCAAATTGAGCTTCCCACATAACAAAATCGCGTAAATTAATAGTACTATAACCATATTCAAATCCTAATACACACTCTTCATTTAATACTGAATCATATATATTAAATTTACTCTTATTTTCTAATTGCTTAAGCGGTGTATAACCACTATCGGATAAATCATTACGATTTATATCATGCCATACTGCCTGCCGATGAGAAAATGTTCCACGTCCAGAATCTTCACCACTAATTCTAATGCTAATCCCTGATTGTAGCAAACTACCATAAGCAAGCGCTTCTGCCATACCAAAATCTATAGCCTGTTTACCATTGCCCATAGCTGCTCTGGTATCGATTAACCGTGCTAATGTTGGATGTAGCTTAAAACCCTCAGGAACAGTAGTAATAGTCGTAGAAATATTTAGAATCTCTTCAGGAGATAAAATTGTGCTGGTTTTATCATTTGAATTTGCTTTTAATACCAAAGAAGTAT
>JAJFBO010000107.1 GCA_020697025.1 Burkholderiales bacterium | reverse complement strand
TTATTAACTTACTTTGAAAAATTTGCAATAAATAGTTATTATGAAATTTTAGTACATTAGCTTTCGTTAGTTTGATTTAATCAGCCTAATGATTGGTGGATAAGATTAGCTCTAAGAGTTGGTTTAGGCAATTACAAGCTCTCTTGAACTACCAAACTCTTACGAATAACATTATTGTAACATATTGATAATAATGTGTAATTATTTTTATGCAACTTACTTGACAGTGGGCGGCCCATAAAAAACTAAATATTTGCGAAATAATATCTTAAGATATTCTTTATAAAGGCTGCCATATACATACGGCAGCTTTAGTTTCATCAAAATATATGTAATTTCATCTATATGGTCTTTTACTAATGTAGAAAAGCAGTTACTAGCAATCAGAGAATAATCATAAGATTATGATATATTAAAGTTGTTTTAATGTTTGTTACTACATTTTATCAAGATCCAGATAGTTTGATTAATAAATTTGTAAATTGATGATTAATTAAACATAATTTTAGTAAGGGTTTTTCTCTTTATAAAAATTAAATATGCTTGCATAAAGCGCATCACCATGTTTAATATAATTTTCAAAGTATCCTGTATACCATTGATTAAGGCTAATCCCAGCATTTTCTGATTCTATAATGTCTTCAATAGATGATACACCCCCACTGCGAATAACATGAAACTCGTAGCCTGGGTTATTACTTTTAGCATAATTAACTGCAATACTGCATAAATTTAATGAAGTTTTTTTCAGGCAATTACCGCCAATTCCACCGCCAAAATTTTGGACAAAGTAGTTAAATAGTTTACGTTGGGTCAAGTTAGCTAATTTAACTTTGGCATAATTAGTGGAAGTATTACCCAAATTAATACCATCGAATTTAGTTAAAAAAAGTACGTCTAATATTTTTGGTATAAGACTTTGCTCAAGATCATTAGACAATTTTAATATAACTGGAAGATGCCGTTTACGTTTGCTTAGGAAGTTCTGCCCAATATATAGCAACCTGTTTTCCAATGTATCTAAACTATTATCAATACTATCAGATTTTAGGCTTGTTAGATTTGGACAGCTTTCATTAATTTCAAGAAAATCAATAGTTGGATTATCATGATATAACCAAAGGCTTTCAATTAATTTTTCCATTGCAATACCTGATGTATAGTCTGGACTACGCATTAAGCTCCATCCTACCGGACATCCATCTTGCTTATTAACAGTAAATTTACTTAATTGTATATCTCCAAGATTAGGTAATCCCAGGTAATTAAGACTTATATGAGATTTGGCTAACGATATAAATGGATGGTGTATGCCAAGCCGGGTATTACCCTCTCGTGGATTATAAGTACTGGTGCCGCCAATATATGCCCCGGCACCCTGGTTTGCAACTAAGTCATACCCTTCACCATTTTTAAACATTCCTGCCGAATTCATGAGAGGCAGCCGAAAAGCCAGCCCCCATAATATTTTTATATTATATTTATTAATAGTTACAGGGGGTGCTTTATACTTATATAATTGCTGCATAAAATAAGTTCTGGCTGAAGAATAAATTTTTATGGCTAATTTTTCAGGCAATAACTTAATTATTGGACTTAACCATAGGCTAAGCCTGGCAATTGCTAATGGCAGCATTACTGTGAAATCTTAGATTCTTACTTCTAAACCAACCACACCCTGGTATGTAGAGCCAAAGCTGCCGTTATTTGGGTTACCATTGTTGCCAATTTCTGGTACTGCTATACCTGAGCCTTCCAGGTACAAGGCAAAGTTTTTATTAAAGTTAAATTGTACACCGCCTGCGCCATATAAGCCGATACTTGCCTGGTTAATCATTTGCATACCACCTGTTGGGGCGCCTTGCTCGCCTTCATATGTGTTTACACCAAGGCCTGCCTTACCATAAATAGAAAACACATTTGATAAAGGTAATACTCCTTTTGCTGCCAAATGATACGACATAATCATAGCTTCTCCGGAAGAGTTGCCGCCATCAGGCAAAGCATCCATACCAGCTTCAACACCAAAATTTTTATTCATATAAAATCCCATTGTCATTGGACTAACTGCCAGTGAGCTTTGGCCCCAACCAGTGGCACTACCTGCACCCAGACCAAAGTCAAAATACATCATTTTGGCATCACTTGCATTATTCATAGTTTCGCTATTTATAGCGTATACATTTAAAGATGAAAGTAATGACACAGCAACTAATAATTTTTTCATTATAATCCTTGTTTATTTAAATTTAAAAAGTTAATACTATTTATTTTATGAATAAAATTAAACTATAGTTTATAAAGATAATTTTCAGATTCATAAAAGAAAACCAGTAATTATAACATATGAAAAATATGGCAAATTACTTAAAATTTAGGCTTATTTATAATCAGGATGTAAAATGGTAATATTATTTAGTTTACTCATCATCTAAATAAATTAATCTAAATTTACCTTTAGATTTTTGGTCGTAAACCGACACAAATTCATCATTTTCCGGATATTTTGTAAGTAGTGGAAATATTACCGACTGGCCAATTACACTGCGTGAATTATTATTCTTGGTTCTTAAACCCCAAATATTTTGGTAACTCATAGCAATAGATTCATGATTTTTTGAAAATGGATTAGCATAATTACCTATATATAATAAGATATGACCTGGAACTTGTATCAATGTCAAAAATTTATGTCCTTTTGCTATTAAATATTCTTCACGAGCTTTAGCGGTAAATTGATCTAACTGTACAACTTTAGTTCCCGATTTAAATTGATATTGTGAATTACGCGGTAAATATATGCCAAAGGGCATAAATAAGGCTTTTGTCTCTGCTGAGCAATCATAATCAAAAAACATATTACCCCAACCATAAGGCTTGCCAATTTGATTTTGCATAATGATTGCCATATTATGCGGTGTAAGCGCTAATGGCATAATTACTGCCGAAGTTTTTGGTAATTTAGCCAAAATACTATGTGCATAGCCATTTATATCTACAGCAGGGACTAAAACCAGATAATTATCTAAATTATTTTTTATTAATGGAAAGCAATTACCGTTATATGCAATTCCCCTAAATTGTCCATTTTTACCAATTAGTGAATCTTGTTTAATTGAAGCTACCAGGCCTTTATTCACCGATTTTTGCCAATTTTTAATAAATTTGTTATCAACTCTTGCAATGCCAGCAGTCTCTACCCAGCCAATAACATCTGAAGTAATAACTAATGTCCATGCCTTATCATAAGTTTGTTTAATGATATATAATGGCATACCGATAAATAATGCGGTCTCTTGCAGATTATCGAAAGGATAACCTTGTCCGGCAATTTCATGACTATAAAATAAAGGATCATTTGTGGGTAAAACACGTACATATAAATTGGCCACGGCGATACCACGATTTTTAGCTGTATACCTGAGACTGGTATCGTCTTCCAAATCCATATTATCAGCTATTTTTTGATACCAGTTAGCAGCATATGGACGAAAATTTTCACCATAGGCAATTTTTTTGGGATCATTATCATGGTTATAGAAATCAGTCAATATCTGGAATTCCAAATCAAGAATATTTTTGCCATTATCTGGCACCATTTGTTTAGCGACAAATTCGCTGCTCCAGGGGGATTGTCCACTAGCATTAGTAATATAATAATGATTAATAAATTCCGCAAAACGTTTTTGCTGGTATTTTGGTGAAATCAATTGTTTGTTATAATCAGGATCACTTGGCTTTATCCAATGAGAAATATTTTGATCATAATGCCCGATTGGAAATAAGCTAACTAAATCATCAGCTAAAGTAAAATTAATAACACAAATTAAAAAAGTAATATAAATTACCCGGATAAGTGCAGGCTTGCGCCTACCATGGAATAGTATACTAGGTGGGGATTGTAGTTGGCTGATTATCATATCGCTATCCTCTATGTTTATTTTATCTAACATTATACCGGGTAAAGGCAGCTAATTAATATTTTTTATTAAAACATAAAGTATTAATCAAGACTATTTAGCTGCGTTTGCCTTGTGCTAAAATCAAGGCACTGGTTATAATTATACATACCACTACATTGCTCCATATCAAATTATGGTTATATATTACATAAAATAAATATGTGACTGGCGGAACATAACTAATACAAAGTGCAGTTACTGTACTACCTAGCTTTTTTATTGCTTGCTGGTTAAAATAAATCGGGACTATTAATGAAGCATAACTTATTATAACTAATGAAACGATATTATTTGCAATTATTGCCAATAAATTATGATAAGGAAGAAAATAGGCAGCTCCTATAAATAATATCCAAAACCGTGTTGCCAGGACTTGCAATGTTGATAAATTACTTCGTTTTACCAGCTCTTTGGAACTTACAATATAAATGTAAAAAGCACTACCAGCTACTCCGCCTAAAATTATACCAAGTCCTAATTTTTCAGATGCATTTACCCGATAACCGAAATAAAGAATAAAGACACTCATTATTAACATTATAATACTTATAAAGCTAGCTATAGATTTATTTTTAGCAAAAACCTGAATAACCCCAATTACAGCCAGAAATATAAATAACGCAGACATAGATACGAATGGATCAGTTATATATGAAGAATATAACATACAAATCCAATCCAAAGCTAATGAACCAGACATTATTAAATAAAGCAGCTTATTATTAAAACAAGCTATATATGTAGCTTTTAGCTGATTTAAGCTCATAAGATTAAAATTGACGATTGCAAAAAAGCTCATTGCAAATAAAGCAACAACAGGATTTATCTGCCCCATAAGTCTGTTTAAAAATACAAATGATATAGCAGTCAAAGTTACATATATAGCCGCATCAAAATATCCAATTAACATTAGTATTTTCCTGCTTTATATAAGCATATACTTAAAAAATAATTATCGATTTGCGTT
>JAJFBO010000106.1 GCA_020697025.1 Burkholderiales bacterium | reverse complement strand
TGCCTATAATTAGCTCAATTACATAAATTAAAATATGTCCGCCATCTAAAACCGGAATTGGCAATAAGTTCATAATTGCCAAACCAATACTAATTAAAGCTAAAAATTCGGCAAAATTAATCAGTCCATTATGAATAGCTACACCACCAATTTTAGCTATTGATATTGGCCCGCCTAAATTATATAAAGAAACTTTATTTGTTACAAGCTGGTATAGAGTAACCAAATTAAACTTTATAACATTATAGCATTCATTAAATGCATAACCTAGCGCATGGAGCATGTTATATTTGTATATAAAACTATTTTGCATTAACATTTTTTGATCCGGCAATGGCATAATGCCCAATTTACCAACTACCCCTCCATTTCCATCATAGCTTCCTTCAGGAGTAACAGAGAAATCTATATAGCTTGGTCCACGTTTAATTTTAAACTTTATCTCCTCTCCAGGGGAAAAACGAATAATTTCAGCCACCTGAAACCAGCTAGTAATTTCCTTAGAATTAATTGTTACTATATAATCATTTATTTTTAAACCCGATTTATCGGCTACTGAATGCGGTTCAATATATGAAATTATTGGTAAGTATAATATAGGATATAATCCAATTGTTTCTAAATAGGCACTCCCCGCAAAATGTTGGTTTAAAATTTTTCCATTAATATCTATCGTTTGTACATTTCCACTACTTAGCTGCTTCAACTGCAGGCTAAACTGGGATTTAGTCGTTACCGCCTGATTAAATTGCTTATCTGCCTCAATCCAGGTTTTTGCCTGGTGCCCATCAATAGCTATAATCTGTGCCGGGGTAGTTATAACAGAATTATGCGGTGTTGCAGATGCCAGACTTTTTTGCGGTACTAATGTGTTTTGGTATAAATTTGACATGACTGTATTTTGAAAGGTTGTAACATCTATACTTGATATAACAGGTTTTAATGCTGTAACACCAATTAGTGCAATAACATAATAAACTATAACAGCAAATAAAATATTAAATAATGGTCCGGCCAACGCTATTAAAATCTTTTGGTATGGTTTTTTATTATTAAACGCCAGATGTTTTTCATTTTCATTAACTATACCTTCGCGTTCATTAAGCATTCGTACATAACCACCAAATGGAATAAGACTAAGCCGCCACTCATTTGATTTACTTGTGTAACTAAAAATTTTTGGACCAAAACCTACTGAGAATGTTAAAATTTTAACCTTAAAAATTCTTGCAAATAAATAATGCCCATATTCATGCACTACAACTAAAATGCCAATAGTTATTAAAAAAGCCAGAACTGATTGCATTAATCTTGATCCTTAGTAAATTGAACTAATGATTTTTTCATTTTTTCCATCGCTTTTACTTCAATTTGCCTAACCCTTTCAGCGGATATCCCATATTTGGCGGCTAAATCCTGTAATGTCTCCTGATCATCTGGTTCTTTTAACCACCGGGACCGAATAATATCCTGGCTACGTTCATCTAATATATTAATAGCTTTTTCAATACCTATTGTTTGTAATTTATCCTGAGCTTTTTTCTCTAACATAGCTTCAGGAATATGCTCTTCATCAGATAACCAGTCTGCAGGGGCAAAATCCTCACTACTTTCAGGGAGAATATTTACATCACTACCAGTTAGCCGCATATTCATGTCAACCACGTCATCACGACTTACATCTAATTGCAAGGCAATCTTCTGTGCTTCAACTTCAGATAAATTACCTATATCTTCCCGCTGTGAGCGTAAGTTAAAAAATAGTTTTCGCTGGTTTTTTGTGGTAACAGTTTTGACAATGCGCCAGTTTTTTATTACATATTCATTCATTTCAGCACGTATCCAATGAGTAGCAAAGGTGACCAACCTCACTTGACGTGCAGGATCAAAGCGTTTTACTGCTTTCATCAGGCCAATAGTACCTTCTTGAATAATATCGGCTAATGGTAAGCCGTATCCAGCATAGGTTCTGGCAATAGATACCACTAAACGCAAATGAGATAAGACTAAGTAACGAGCGGCTTCTACATCTTCATTTTGTCGCCACTTGTGAGCTAAGTCATATTCTTCTTTAACTGTTAATAATGGAATGCTATTAATAAACGAAATATACGATTCTAGACTTCCTGGGCTTAAAACTGGTAAATTACTTACTAATGATTTTTCTAGATTCACAATTTTTTATATCTTTTCGTTATGCGTCTTGCCGATCAAGCAAATGTAACTTTTCCTTTATAGTTGCCCAATGATCCGCATCTGCCGGAGCATCTTTTTTAATTGTAATTGGCTTCCATTTTGGATTCTTTGCTAATTCGGCATTTAACTGGATAAAATGGTTCTGTGTCTCCGGTACTTCATCTTCCGGAAAGATAGCTTCTACCGGACACTCAGCAACACATAATGTGCAGTCAATGCATTCGTCAGGGTCTATTACTAAAAAATTTGGCCCCTCACGAAAACAATCTACCGGACATACATCCACACAGTCTGTATACTTACATTTAATGCATGATTCAGTTATTACATATGCCATTTTGCCCCCCTATAAAATTATACCTTTTTAATATTTTTATTTGCGCTCTACAGCAAGAGCAACTCCCATCCCGCCACCAATACATAAAGCAGCAATCCCTTTTTTAGCATCTCTACGTTTCATTTCATGCAATAGCGTCACTAAAATGCGACAGCCGGAAGCCCCAATTGGATGGCCAATTGCAATAGCTCCACCATTAACATTAACAATACCAGCATCTAACCCCAGCTCTTTATTCACTGCAGCAGCCTGTGCCGCAAATGCTTCATTGGCTTCAATTAAGTCTAGATCATTAATACTCCACCCAGCTTTTGCTAAAGTTTGTCTTACTGCATTTACTGGTGCAATCCCCATTAATTCTGGTTCTACCCCTACAGATGTATAAGCCTTGATATAAGCTAATGGCTTTAACCCTAACTCTTTGGCTTTGTCTTCAGTCATAAGCATAACTGCAGCTGCACCATCGTTTATGCCTGAAGCATTACCTGCTGTAACTGTTCCGTTTTCTTTTTTAAATGCTGGCTTTAATTTTGCCAATGCTTCCACTGTTACATCAGATTTAATAAATTCATCATGCGCAAATTCGAGGGGATCTCCCTTACGCTGTGGTACTAAAACCGGTACTATTTCATCCCTGAACTTACCACTATTATTTGCTGCTTCTGCTTTATTTTGAGAAGCTGCAGCTAAATTATCCTGATCTTCGCGGCTTATGCTATACTTTTGTGCTACATTTTCAGCAGTCATACCCATATGATATTTATTATAAACATCAGTCAGGCCATCAACTATCATTGAATCCACTAAGGTAGTATTACCCATTTTAAAACCTACACGAGATCCATCTAGTAGATGAGGACTTAAAGACATATTTTCCTGACCGCCAGCAATCACAATTTCAGCATCACCGGCCATTAGGGCTTGAATGGCTAAATGCGTTGATTTTAAACCAGAACCGCATACCTGATTAATTGTCATAGCTGGTACTTCCTTTGGTAAACCTGCATATATTGCGGCCTGACGTGCCGGATTTTGACCAACTCCTGCAGTTAATACCTGACCTAAGATAACTTCTGAGATTTGTTCGGGCCGAACTTTCGTCTCCTCAAGTAAAGCCTTAATTACTATACTACCTAACACTGGCGCCGGAATTTTTGCTAAACTTCCGCCAAAACTACCGACTGCTGTTCGCTTCGCTGCTACAATTACTATATTTCTCATTTATACTTTCCTTTAGGTATTTTGGGCTTCAGAAACTGATAGGGCCTTCGCTTTTACATATTCCCCAGGCGCATCTGATAACGGTTTAAATTCTTTATTACCAGAAGATTCAGGTGCATTTATTTCTGCCCCGGATAAGTGTACTAACCAATTGCTAAAATCTTTCCACCAGCTACCAGGCATCTCTTTGGCTGTTTTAAACCATTCCTCGCTAGTTGCGGCAATTTCGTCATTTACCCAATAATTACGTTTATTACTACTTACTGGATTAACTACGCCGGCTGTATGACCAGACGCACCCAATACAAAACGTACATCCGAATTTTTTACATATTGTGTAGTCAGATAAGCAGACTTCCATGGCACTATATGATCTTTTTGCGCAGCAAACAAATATACCGGGCAATTAATTTTGTTAAGATCCATAGTAACGTCATCTATCACCAGATTACCTGTCACAAGTTCATTATTTACATATAAGCGTTTTAGCAAAAAACCATGCATTAAAACCGGTAAATCTACTGCATCATTATTCCAATACAATATATCAAAAGCCTGTGGCTTTTTACCTAATAAATATTTGGTTATCCAATAATTCCAAATTAATTCATTAGCTCTTAAGGCAGAAAATGTTTGAGAAATAATCCGGCCAGACATAACTCCCCCACCTCGTTTTTGGGCTTCTCTTAATTCTAATAAATCTCTGTCCAAAAAATATTTAATATCGCCGGGATCAGCATGATCAAGCATTACCGTCATATGACCCATTGATTTAATCCAGTCAAGCTTTCTGTGTTTTAAAAGTAAATATGCTGTTGTTAATATAATTCCACCAACACAATAGCCTAAAGTATTTATTTTATTTTCACCAGAAATTTTTCTAATTACTTTAAGAGCCTCAATAACACCTAAATTAGCGTATTCTTCCCAATGAAATTTGCGTAATGTTTTATCAGCAGACTTCCATGAAATCAGGTAAACCGTATATCCTTCATCCACCAGATATTTGACCATAGAATTACTTTGCTGTAAATCCAGGATATAGTATTTATTTATGCATGGCGGAATTACCAGCAATGGTACTTCATATACTTTAGGCGTACTTGGCGTATATTGAATTAATTCTATTAATTCATTTTTGAAAATCACTTTACCTTTTGTCACTGCCAAATTTTTACCAACTTCAAATAATGCCTCATCTGTCATGGACATATAGCCATTTTGAATATCTTCCATCATATTCTTCA